>JBKJKS010000552.1:0-6317 GCA_046597295.1 Saprospiraceae bacterium | reverse complement strand
CTTTTCTCGCCGGCGCTTACTACGTGCTGGAAGCGTCCTCCATGTTTCTGTACACAGCGCTGCGGCAGACGGTGGATTTTTCGAAAAAGCTGCGGGTGCTGGACCTCTGCGCCGCCCCGGGGGGTAAAAGCACCCTCATCGCCGATCTGTTAAGCCCGGACAGCCTGCTGGTGGCCAATGAATTGATCCGGTCGCGGGTGAATGCCCTGCGCGAAAACCTGGAGAAATGGGGCACGCCCAATGTAGCCGTTACCAGCGCCGAAGCGGAAGATTTTGGCGGGCTGGCCGATTTTTTCGACGTCATTGTGACCGACGCGCCCTGTAGCGGCGAGGGCTTATTTCGTAAAGACCCTGCCGCGATGCGGGAGTGGTCGCCGGCTGCGGTCGAACTGTGCAGTGCCCGGCAGCGGCGCATTCTGACGGCCGCCCTGGCCACCCTGGCGCCCGGTGGTATCCTGGTCTACAGTACCTGTACTTACAATCACCAGGAGAATGAGCAGCAGATTGCCTGGTTATGCCAGGCGTCTGACCTGACTTTTTTGCCCCTGGAAGTGCCGGTCGGGTGGGGGATCGTGCAGACCGAATGGGGCTGCCATTTTTATCCCCACCGGGTCCGCGGAGAAGGTTTTTTCCTCGCTGTCCTGCAAAAAAATGCGGCGTCCTCCCCCAAACGCAGTTTGCCCGCGGCGTTCAAAAGCCTGAAACCTTTATCCAGGACACTGGCGCCCGAGGCTGCCCGCTGGCTGCACCCGGGAGTGGAAATGCGTTTCTTCGAGACCGTCAACGGCGAGGTGATGGCCTTGCCGGCTGCATTGGAAGCGGATTATCTGGCGTTGGATAAACCGTTGAAAGCCAAATGGTTCGGCACCATGATCGGGGTATTCAAAGGCAAGGATTTCGTGCCCAGCCATGCCCTGGCCCTGAGTCAGGTCGTATCGCCTGCGCTGGCCGGGCTGAACCTGGAACAGGAACAGGCCCGATTATTTTTAAAAAAAGAGACCTTCGATCTGCCGCCCGACGCGCCACGCGGCTGGACCCTGGCCCGTTACGGAGGGTTAAATCTGGGTTGGATGAAAAGCCTGCCCAACAGAATGAACAACTACCTGCCGTCGGAGCGTCGCATCCGGATGGAACTGCCTGCCTGAACAGCAAGGACCTGCGCTGAAGAATGCTGCGTCCACCGCTTCCTTTTTTCTGCTGTGGCCGGACTTTTGCACCGTCTTTTGTTTCGACTTAACTTTGCTTCCTAATCCCTCCATCCGCCGACATCCATCCAAACTGGTATGCCAAAACTTTACCGTGTTTTCCTTTTGCCGATTGCGCTATGCTTGGCTGCCGTCGGCTACGCACAACAGGATCCGATGTTCACCAAATACGTGTTCAACGGACTGATTTTCAATCCCGCTTATGCCGGCAGCAAAGATCACCTGACCGTCAACCTCCTGCACCGCAGCCAATGGGTCGGTTTCGAAGGCGCGCCCACGACCCAGTCTTTCTCCGCGCATTCGCCGTTGCGCAACCAGCACGTTGCCCTGGGATTCAGCGTGGTGAACGACCAGATCGGCGCCACCGGTACGACCGATATTAGTGCCGACTATGCCTACCGGATAAAAATGAAAAACGGTTGGCAGTGGGCCCTGGGCACCCGGGTCAGCCTGGCCAACTGGCGCAGTAACTGGAATAAATTGAACCTGGAAGACGTTGGGGATGACGCATTTAACCAAAACCTCAGCACTTGGTTGCCCAACTTCGGGGCGGGGGCCTACGTGTCGAACGAACGCTATTACCTGGGTTTCGGCTCTCCCCGCCTGGTGGAATACAATTTGCGCAACGCTGCCAGGGGCAACGATGCCATTTATGCCAGGACCTATCGCCATTATTACGCCACCGCCGGTGCGGCCTTCCCGATGAGCAACCGGAACGTGATTTTCCGGCCCAGCCTGCTGCTCAAGAGCACGGGACTTTTCAGTTCCTTTCGCCAGGATGCGCTGCGCTACAACGTGGGTTCGCCCACCCAGATCAGCGTGGATGCCGCCTTCTTCTTTTTCGAGTCGCTGTGGGTGGGCGGCGCTTTCCGTACCGCGCTCGAAGGCCGGCGCTCTTCCAGCGATTCTGCCGACCTGTACGTTACCTGGTACTTGCGCAATGGTTTGCGGGTGGGCGCCGCCTACGATCTGCTGCTCAGCGATATACGCCGGGCTGCCGGTGGTTCGTTTGAGCTGATGCTGGGTTACGAATTTGACGTAAAAATCAAGCGCGTAGCCACCCCCCGTTATTTTTAAATGCGCTGGCCAGCGGACAGTATACATGTTTCTATAAATTAACAAAATATGCGATTGTTTCCCATTCTGCTCGTTGGCCTTTTTTGTGGTGTGGCCTGGGTGGCATTGCCGGCACAGGGCATTCTGCAACGTCAGGCTGATCTGGCCATGCAGAACCTGGACTATATGACGGCGATCACCCTGTACCAGCAATCGCTGGCCAATGAAGATAACAGTACGGTCAAGATAAACCTGGCGGAATGCTATCGCAAGATCAACGACACGGAAAATGCTGAACGCTGGTACGGGGAGATTGTGAAGATGCCTACGGCTAAAGCCGTCCATCGGCTGTACTATGGCATGATGTTGCAGGCCAACGGCAAGTGCGCCGATGCCCAGCCCTGGTTCGATATCTACCGCGCGGAGCGACCAGAAGATGCGCGGGGCCGGCACCTCGCCGCCGGTTGCGAACAGGCGGAGCAACTCGCTAAAGCCGGGGTCGGCATCTACGAGGTGAACCGTCTGCCCTTTAACTCCGACATGGATGACTATGGCCCGACTTTGTACGGTAACCAGATTGTGTTCGCCAGCGACCGCAGCGAGAGTGGCCCGCAGCAACGCACCAACATGTGGACCGGTACCCCCTTCACCGAGCTGTACCGGGTGCCTTTTCAACCCACGCAGGCAGCCCCCCACACCTTTGTGTACGGGCCGCCCGAAAAACTTTCCAGCACCCTGAATTCAAAATTTCACGAAGCCGCCGCAACGTTCTCCGCCGATGGCAAAACCATTTTTTTTACCCGCAACAACTTCGTGGACGGCAAAACCGGCCGCGACGACGAAGGGCTGGTGAAATTAAAGATCTACAGCGGCAGCGCCACCCAGCCCGAACAGTGGGGTAACTTACAGGCCCTGTCTTTCTGCTCGGACGAATACAGCGTCGCCCATCCCAGCCTGAGTGCCGACGGTAAAAGACTGTATTTTTCCAGCAACAAACCCGGCGGCTTCGGCGGTATGGACTTGTATTTCAGCGAGTTGGAAGCCGGACGCTGGGGACTACCCATCAATCTCGGCCCGGATGTGAACACGGAAGGCAATGAGGTATTCCCCTTCATCGGAGCCGATGGCCGGTTGCATTTTGCTTCCAACGGCCACGTGGGCCTGGGTGGTCTGGACATTTATTACACCACTCCCAAGGGCCGTGGCGACTGGAATAAGCCCGTCAATCCGGGCGCGCCGCTCAACAGTACACGGGACGATTTTGGGGTGACCTTCCATAGCAGCGGTACGTGGGGGTATTTCAGCTCGGACCGGGCAGGGGGCCAGGGTCGCGATGATATTTACAGTTTTACCAAACGTGCCATCCCGGTCGAAATCTACGTGTTCGATCCCTACGCCAAGGTGCCGGTGGGCGGTGTGCTGATCATCAACCAAAGCACCGGGCTCGGCCTCACCACCAGTACCGAGGGCAAGATTATTTTCGACATGCGTCCCGATGAGTGCGCGATGTTTGCAGCGACCAAAAAAAATTATGAAACCGACAGCCTGGAAGGATGCACCAAAAATCTAGCGGTCGGTCAGCCCCTTCGGCTGGAAATGCCGCTGGAGAAAAAAGCGAACCACACGTTACAGGGCCTGGTGTTCGATATGATGGACGGCTTTCCGGCGGAGGGCGTGCTGGTGACCCTGACCAATGATTGCGGACAGCCGGTGGACGTACAGAATACCAGCGAGGAAGGCCGGTATTCATTTCGGCTCGACAAAAACTGCTGCTACACGGTGAAAGCGACCGCCGAAGGCTATATCGCCGATGTGTCGGAACGCAACTGTACCGTTGGGCTGGCGCCGGGGGCCAGTCTGCGCGCCGACCTTACGCTCGAACCTTACCGCGACAGCGATGGATTTGTGGTGAAAAAAACCAGCCCGGCTGCCGAACCGACGCCGCGCTTCAATGCGCAGACCGGCCTCTACGAAAATAAGGACGGCAGTGCAGCCACTGATGACTTCGGCAATGGTTTGACGCTGCGCAAGGGGGTTTTGTTCGATAATGGCCAACCCAGTCAACCGGGCAAGAGCGACTGGGAACGCAGCACGGAAGGCTTTCTGGTCGATGTGTACTATGACTTCAACGCGGCCGCCATCCGGGCCGAGTCGGAGCCGGAATTAAAAAAGCTGCTCGGCACCCTGCTCCAGAACCCGGAATTGAAGGTAGAGATCGCTTCCCACACCGACGCCCGGGGTGCTGCCGACTACAACCTCGAGCTGTCGCAGCGACGGGCCGATGCCATCGTCGACTGGCTCGCCAAGCAGGGCATTGGGCGCGACCGGCTGACCGCCCGCGGCTACGGCGAGACAAAGCCCGTGAACAACTGCGGTGACCGCGTACCCTGCACCGAAGAGCAGCACCAGCGCAATCGGCGCACCGAATTCCGGGTCATTGGCAAGAGTAGTGCGAGCAATAGCAAATCCGGCGAGTAAGCAATGACTGCCCCCTGCGTTGGAGATCCCGTTTTAATCTAGTTGCCCGCCAAATTGCGGTATGAGCTGCATCTTTTCACTCAAAACTTTTGACTATGAAAAATGTCCTGCTTTTTGCGCTGCTGCTGGAGGTTTGCTCCTGTGGCCCCCAGAACCCTTCGAAAGACAATTGTACACTGGAAGGGCGATCGTTTACGATCGAGAATTACCTGGACGGAAAATTGGACGGCACCGAAATACTGTCGTTCAGAAATGGCCAGGCAGAAAACGATGAATGTACTAAATACGGCTTTGGATCGGGCGCCTACACCAGCGATGATCGCTGCACTTTCAAATATACCCTGACCAGTGCCACGGAGGGAAGGATGGACTGGGAGGGGCAGGTAGCTGCGAAAACCATCGCTGGAAAAATGGTCTGGATCAAGGCCGGGCAAAACGATATTAACTACACTTTCAAAGGAACAGAAAGGTGATCAAACCTGTTGTTTACCTTTATGTCGGCAAAAAATGACCTTTACGCCCCGGTAAAATTAAAAATGACCCAAAACAATAGTACCCATGACTTTGACGGATGTGGATAATGCGATGGAACTGCGCCGGCGTATAACGGATCTAAAAGCCCGCATCGCCGGTGAACGCACCGAATTACAGAGCAGCCTGCAGGATTGGCGTCACCATTTTGCTCCGGTTACGATGGCCCGGCAGGTAGCCAATTCTTTGCTGGGTACGGAGCGGCCGGCTGATGCCTTGACCAACAGACTGACCGGCTTGGCCTGGCAACTGCCTTTAAGGCTGTTGACCAATGTATTGGTGCGCGATCCGCGGGCGGCATTCCTCATCAAAAACGTGGCCCCGCTGGCCATTCGCTACGGACCGAAAATTTGGGCAAAAGCCAGCGCAGCGCTGCCGACCCGCGTGAAAATATACAGTACGCTGCGCAAGCGGATCATTAAATTACGGGCCCGTTTTCGGGAAGTAGAGGAGGATGCATCCTGGTTTATCTGATCGCCCATTCATTTTTACTTTTCAATAACAAAACAATAACCATGAAAAAAAGCACCTCAATCGGATTAATCATTGCCGCCGCTGCCGCCAGTGCTGCTGGCTACTACTTATTTTCCAACGAAAAGGGCATTAACCTGCGCAAACGGCTGGTCAAAGACGCCACGACCGCTCTGGATGGATTGCTGGAAAACCTGGAACATCAACTGGCCGAGGCGGAAGAAACGGCGCGGGAGAAAATGGAAAGGGTGCAGCATAGTTGAAGCCGTTGTAACAGGTACGTCCAGCCGCGACGCAATTTTGCCCCTCCTTCTTGCCTGCAGGGGCTTCACCTTTTTGATGACCTATAGCGCCTCGCCCGGTTTTCATTCCCGGGCGAGGTGATGTTGTTTCCGTCAGATGTTGCACGCACTCATTGCCGGACGATTTTTCGCACCGCTGCTCCGCGCTCCGTTTCTATTTTCAAAAAATAAACGCCGGGCGGCAAGTGACCCATGTCCAATTGTTGGCCGGAAAGGGTGGCGGAAGAAATGCAGTGTCCGCCGATGTCCGTAAGCGTGGCGACGACGGTCATCC
>JBKJKS010000395.1:0-8559 GCA_046597295.1 Saprospiraceae bacterium | reverse complement strand
CGTCTGCCGCGACATTCCGACCTACGAGCAACTGCTGTTCAAGACCATCAGCCAGATTGAAGAAATCGAGCGGCTGAAAACGCTGATGACCCTCTCCACCGTGAAAGATGCCAAAGTGCTGCCCTTTAACTACGACGAAAAGTAGGTGTAGTAATCAGCCAGGAATATCATCGCCCCTGTCCTCTTTTCAGAAGACAGGGGCGATTGTGTCTCCTGCCATTCACTGCGCCAGAATATGCGCCATGCGCAGCAACTCCTTGTTGAGGGGTTTGAATTTGGCAATGGCATCCTCAAAGGGCGTATAGAAAACGTTGTTGTTCTTAATGCCGACCATCATACCCGTTTTGCCGGCCAGCAGTCCTTCCACCGCCGAGAAGCCCAGCACGCTGGCCAGCACCCGATCAAACGAGGAGGGCGAACCGCCCCGCTGCAGGTGGCCGATCACAGTCACTTTGATATCGTCGTAGATGGTGATTTTTTCCTCCACCTGCTTGGCAATGTCGTACACCGTGCCCATGTGATTGCCTTCCGCCACGATAATAATGCTGAACAATTTCGCACGTTTGGCGCCACGTTTCAACATTTTCACAATGTCGTCGATCGAAGACTCTTCTTCGGGAATCAGCACGCCGCCGGCGCCACCGGCAATGGCGGTATGCAGCGCAATGAAGCCGGTGTGACGGCCCATGACCTCCACAAAAAACAAGCGGTTGTGCGAATCGGCGGTGTCGCGGATTTTGTCCACCGCCTGCACCGCGGTATTCACCGCCGTATCAAAACCAATGGTAAAATCCGTCCCGTACAGATCATTGTCGATCGTCCCGGGAATGCCCAGGATCGGAATATCCGGGTATTCTTTGATAAATAATCCTGCGCCGGCCAGGGTGCCGTTGCCGCCGATCGCGATCAGGGCGTCAATATCATTATCCATCAGGTTTTCGTAAGCCTGTTTACGCCCCTCCGGAGTCATAAATCGTTGGCTGCGGGCGGTTTTCAAAATAGTGCCGCCCCGGTGGATGATGTTGCCCACGTCGGCGGTCTCCAAGCGCTTGAAGGTACCGTCAATCATCCCTTCATAGCCGCGCATGATGCCGTAAATGTGCAAGTCGTTGTTGAAAGCGTTGCGCACAATGGCCCGCACGGCGGCATTCATGCCCGGCGCGTCGCCACCCGAAGTGAACACGGCAATGCGTTTGATGTCTTTTGCCATAATATTTTTCATTCCTGGCAAACGGCTTAGTTGGCTGCTGGCAGGATCAGTCGTTTTGTAGTGATGAAAGATCGTTTGACCTCCGTACTTCTCAGAAAATAGTGCAGGCTGAATGCTTGGTAAAGCCGCGCCTGCTATGGCCAAGTTGCCCTTTGCTGTTTTGTCTTTTTATTGATCTGCAGGTGGATGCACGTGATAATCGGCCAGTGGGTAGATCGGTTTACGCACCACAGTGCCCATTTTAAGCCGGCGTTCGTCCATACTTTTGACCAGTACCTCCTGAAAGTGGTAGGCGATGGAACCGACGAAATGCACCGGTACCTGCTGATGGCCGCTGTACTTGACCACGTGACGGTCCAGGAATTGGTTGAGGCAGCCGGCCACCAGGTACTGAATAAACGGATGCTGTAGATTTTCGCCCAGAAAACGGGTAAACGTTGCCAGGTAGGCATTGGCGCCTTTTTCGTAGATTTTGTCTTTGATCGCGTCTTGCCCTTCCGGATACGCTTCATCGAAGGCCAGGTTCAGATCGGTGGGCAGTTCGCGGTAAAATTTGGCCCGCAACAAAGCCTTGCCCAAATGCGTGCCGCTGCCTTCGTCGCCCAACAGCCAGCCCAGGGAGGGTACGTTATCCAGTATTTTGGTTCCATCGTAGTAACAACTGTTGGAGCCGGTACCCAGGATACAGGCAATGCCGGCGCCGTGGCCGCAGGTCGCGCGGGCGGCGGCCAGCAGGTCATGCTCCACTTCCACCTGCGCTTTGGGAAATACGCCCCGCAAAGCAGCCGCCACGATTTCCGCCCGGTGTTCGTCATGGACGCCGGTGCCATAAAAATAGATGTCCGTTACTTCCTCCGCCTGCACTTTGGGCAGCAGCTCGGTGGTGAGAATGTGGGTTATATCGGCCGTAGAATGGAAAAAAGGACTGAACCCAACGGTATTTTCCAGTTGCTGATCGCGTCCGCCGCGGGTGAGCAGCCAATCGCATTTAGTAGAGCCGCAGTCGGCAATAATGATCATGGGCAGGTGTAATTGGTAACCGTAAGGAAGAATTGAACAGCAGGGACTACTTGTAAAAACTACACGAAGCAAAGGTCGGGTGCAAAAATAGATTTTCCGGCACATAATAGCGCAAAATGCTGGGTATTCGGCGTAGGAAGTTTGCCGGATCACCCGAACAATCCTCGCCGGCGTCCTCTCCGGCCGCCCAGTACACCCATCACGCACTAGTACCGACAACGGCTCCAGCCCGGGCAGCGGCGGATAGTAGCGATCAGCAGACCGGGCAACGATCATTTCTTGAAAATTATCACCGCCTGAATTACAGGCACTTATAATCTTTACCCAAGCGGAAGAAATTATTTTTAAAACTTTTTGTTGTTTTATAAAAACAACTTGTTTTACTTTGTGACAGCGTTCGCCTCCGACCACGCTGCTCACCCGCTAATTTCCATCGCTATGGCCAGCTACCAACACACCCAGTCCTACTACAACAGCCAGGCATATTCCGCGGCTACTGACCGTTCCGCGCCGACCGACGAGTCGCTGCTTTGGAAATTAATGCTCCTCAGCGCCCTCACCTACTTCATTTGGAGTGATAAGTTGTCGATCACGTTCGCACCGCTGGGCGGCGAGGCGACGCAACAGGCAGTGGCGCGGCGTACGAGTGCGTCCTTGTTCGGGTTGACCTCCGGGGTTCGTGCATCCTCCGCAGAAGCGGCGGAACCAGCGGCGCTGGCCACCGGCCCTTTACGCAACGGTACCCTGGCCATCGATCCGGCCTACGCCATCCGCCACAGCCTGGCGGCCGTAGAAGTACGGACCCGCCTCACCAAGTGCGAAGAATATGTAGAACGATTTGCACCCGTCGCCGTGGCAGAAATGCAGAAGTATGGCATTCCGGCCAGCATCATCCTGGCCCAGGGCCTGCTCGAAAGCGATGCCGGGGAGAGCGCACTGGCGGAAAAGACCAACAACCACTTTGGGGTAAAATGTTTTTCCAAACAGTGCCGCAAAGGCCATTGTGTGAATTTCACCGACGATTCGCACAAGGATTTTTTCATCAAATACGCCAATGCCTGGGGCAGTTTCCGGGCGCATAGCCAGTTTCTAAAAACGACCAAACGCTACGCCCCGCTCTTCCGGCTGGATAAAACGGACTACCGCGGCTGGGCCGGTGGTTTAGCTAAAAGTGGCTACGCAACCGACCGGCAATATGGAGAAAAGTTGATCTCCGTGATCCGTAATATGAAACTGGAACGGTTTGACCGGTGAGCAGATCCCTTTTTCCAAACCGAAAAGCCCTTTCCGAACTTCGGAAAGGGCTTTTCGGTTTGGAAAAAGAAACCGGAAGTACTAGTTGGGGGCCGTCTGGAGCGGAATTACATCCGGGGTGGTCCCAGGACCGCCGGTACCGACCGTCAGTACAGCTAGTACACAAAGCGCCATGAGGGTACCCGCCAGCACCCAGGTGGCTTTTTCAATAAAATCAGTCGAGCGCGCCGCGCCGAAAAGTTGTTGTGCCTGACCGCCAAAGGAGGCATCCAGCCCCCCGCCTTTAGAATTCTGCACCAGAATAGCCACAATCAAAACGATGCTGACGATGGCAATGAATACCGTAAGGGTGGATAACATGATTCTTTAATTTTTAAGTTTTTCAATTGCGGCGGCAAAGTACGCACTTTTCTCAGGAAACGCCAAGCCTAATCGTCGGTACATAGTGATTGCTTTTTCGCGGTGCCCTTGCTGGGCGTATAATTTGGCCAGCGTTTCCGACAGTACTTCCTTGTTTTCCGACACACTCCGTTCTGCCAGTGTCTGGGCAACACCCGTCTTCGGAACGGGCGCCGGCTTAGCAGCGGAGGAAGAGGACGCCGGGGGGGTGGGGGGGGGCGCCAGAGCGGGCAGCTGAAACTGGTCCAGCCAGGCTCCGAAGGCCTGGGGCGGAGCAGGAGGTTGCGGGTTAGGGGATGGTGTGGCTTCTACGGACAATGCCTGACTAAAGTCCAGTGCGATTTCCGCTGCCGGATCCGGTTTTGATACGGGCGCTACCGGCGGCGCTACAGCGAACGTGCTGCGGGTTGCGTCCGTACGCTCCTGCCGGACCACTGGCGCCAAAGCATCCAACTCGCGCTGTATGGTCTCGATGGATTTTAGTTCCAGCACTTCCTCTTTAATTACCGCCAGGCGCTGGGGCGAAATAATTTTCGGGGCCACCAGTATAAACAGGCGGGTGCGGTCGAGGCTGTAGGCAGCGGCGGCCGCCAGGGTGCGGGCAGCTTCGGCGTGGTTGGTTTGCTGGGCTTTCACAGCGAGCAGGGTCCGCAGATTATGCGCATAGGGGTAGGCCAGCGCCAGCGTCTTCAACTCCTCATAGGAGATGGTCGTGAGCAGGGCGGGATTATTCAGCAATTTGAGAAAGCGCTCTTGCGTCATACGGCCAGCAGGTGTTTAAGCAGGAGGTTTTACCAATCGTTAAAAGCGGCATTGAATATATCTTCCAGTAACTGTTTGTTGATGGTTTCCAACAACCCGGCTTGCACGGCCAGCAGATCGGAGGTGCTGGAAAAGTCGGCAAAATGCTGAAAATCCTTCTCGGCCGGCCAGCCTTTTTTTTCATCGATCCGGTTGATATAACTCACCCGGATGCGTACTTCCAGGCGGTTGGCCGCCACCAGTTCTCCGGGCTTCAGATTGACCGGCGACACCCGGAAATCCACGATTTTACCGGTAAATTCGACGTCCGGTTCTTCATTTTTAGCCCGCAGCGGCGTTTCCGAGCGAACCTTATCGCGCAGCCGTTCGGCGAAGTCCAGTCCCAGCGTGGGCGGTGCATTATCGGCCAGCGTCTCGAAATTGCGCACCGCGAAGGTCTTGACATTGGGATCGATCGAAATGCCTTTAAAAGTATAGCAACCCGTCTGACCCACCGCCAGTAACAACATCACCATGATCCAGCCTGAAAAGAACAGCTTATCCATCTTTATTTTTTTTCAAAAAACGATTTTCAGGAGCCTTTTGATGTCCAGAACCCTGGAAATGATGGAGGATACCTTTCTTTTATCGATCTGCCAGGTAGCTTTCCGCAACCTGAAATTTCGGCTCCCGGATGCTGTTTCTACTCCCACTCGATGGTCGCCGGCGGCTTGGTCGAAATATCGTAAACGACCCGGTTAATGCCTTTCACCCGGTTGATGATCTCGCTGCTCACTTCGGCCAGAAAATCGTAGGGCAGCCGGCTCCATTCGGCGGTCATGCCGTCCGTGCTGGTGACGGCCCGCAGGGCGATGGTTTTTTCGTAGGTGCGCTCATCGCCCATCACGCCGACGGACTGAATCGGCAGCAGAATCGTGCCAGCCTGCCACACCTGGTCATACAGGCCGTGTTCGCGCAGTTTGCCAATGTAAATGGCATCGGCCTCCTGCAGGATCTGCACCTTTTCCGGCGTGATGTCGCCGAGGATGCGAATACCCAGCCCGGGTCCGGGGAAAGGATGGCGCTGCAGAATATGGCCCGGCACCTCCAGTTCGGCGCCCACCCGGCGCACCTCGTCTTTGAAGAGCATGCGCAGCGGTTCCACGATGCGGAGTTTCAACTTATCGGGCAAACCGCCCACATTGTGGTGGCTTTTGATGGTCACTGAAGGGCCATGTACGCTCACCGACTCGATCACATCGGGATAAATGGTCCCCTGGCCCAGCCATTGAAAATCAGGATGCGCTTCGGATTCTGCTTCGAACAGCTCGATAAAGAGTTTACCGATGATCTTGCGTTTCTGCTCCGGATCGCTCACGCCGGCCAGCGCATCATAAAACCGCTGTTGAGCATCCACACCCGCCACGTTCAGGCCCATACCGTGGTAGGAAGCCAGCACTTCGGCATATTCGTTTTTGCGCAGCAGGCCATTATCGATAAAAAAGCAGAACAGCCGGTCGCCAATGGCGCGGTGCAGCAGCGTGGCCGCCACGGTGGAGTCCACGCCCCCGGACAGCGCCATGATCACTTTTTCCCCGCCGATCTGCTGGCGCAGCGCCGTGACGGTTTCTTCCACAAAGTGGGCCGCCGTCCAGTCACCCGCGCAGCCGCAGATACCGTGCACGAAATTTTTCAGCAATTGGAAGCCTTCCAGGGTATGGTATACTTCCGGATGAAACTGCAGGCAGTAGACCGGTTGCGCGAACCGCCCCGGTTGTGCCCGGAAAGCCGCCACCGGAATGCTGTCGGTATGGGCCAGCAATTCAAAGCCCTCCGGCAGACGCAGGATCGTATCTCCGTGGCTCATCCAGACCTGCGAATGGGACGCTACCCCGGCCAGGAGTGGGTCCTGGTCCTGGTCATTCGTCTGGAGCAAGGCTTTGCCATACTCCCGCTTTTCGGAACGGGCCACCTCGCCACCGTAAAAATCGGCGATCAACTGGGCGCCGTAGCAGACGCCCAGCACGGGGCGCCGGCCGACGATACGGTCCAAATCTACCCGCAGGGCGTCGGGTTGCTTGACCGAGAAGGGACTGCCGGACAGGATGATGCCGCGGATGTCGTCACCCAGATCCGGTATTTTATTATACGGCACAATTTCGCAGTACACATTGGCCTCCCGTACGCGGCGGGCAATGAGCTGGGTGAACTGCGAGCCAAAATCAAGGATGAGAATTTTTTCCATGTTCGCTTTCAAGCGCGTAAAAGTAGGAAAACCCGGGAGTACGGTGGGACTTGGTGTGTAATGATCTGTGGACATGAAATTTTAACGCTGAAAAGAGCAGGCTGAAATTGTGGCATTATGCAGTATGTTTGTCCAGACAACGAAATTCAACGTACCAACCAACTTTCATTTATCATCAGCACATTATGAGCAATTACAACACGGTGAACAACCGCACCCTATTGGCCGCACTGATCGGCGGCCTGGTCAGCTTTCTACTCAACTTTCTCCTGCGGGGTAACCTGCTGGCCGCTTTTTATCGGGAGAATGCCGGCAGCGCCGCCGGAATCATGAAAACCCCGCCGGATACCCTGGCGGTGCTGGCCGGCCACCTCATCATCGGCCTGCTGTATGCCCTGCTGTTCAGTGGCTGGGCGGGTATTTCCACCGCCCGGACCGGCGCTATCCGCGGCGGCTGGATCGGCTTTCTGGTCTTCCTCAGCCATAACCTGATCCTGTTTGGCAACAGCAAGTACCTGAACATGAGCGCCGTACTGGTCGATTCCATTTTGGGTGGTATCATGGGCGCCGTGGTCGGCGCCGTGGTGGGCAGCGTCCTGGGTGGCATGCCCAATCTGTCGGGCAGGGGCCGGAAATCGAAATGATCACCGGATGGTAGCGGCAAGGGCATAGCCAGATGGGTTTTATATAAATTCCTGCTCTTCGCTGCCCAACCTAAGCGTGCTAACCAGAGATTAACGCATAAGGCACCCAATCTTCGTAGACCGGCGCTGTTGCCGGCCGACCAAGGTTGGGTGCCATTATGAAAAGGCAAATGGGAAATGACAAGGGTTTTCACGAACCTGGAGGTCCGTCGTACATGGCTACAGCAGAAACCGGTAGGTAAATTTCACCAGAAAAATGTTTTGGGGCCGCTGCGCCAGTACGTTGTCGAACAGACTGGTGACCAGGGGCGTATTCAGGTCCGAATAGGCATTCGGAATATTGCCCTGCGACCAGACCAGGTAGATTTCCGAACCGGGCACGTACTCCCAACGCGCTACCAGGTTAGAGCGAAACTGGATGTAGTTGAAATCAGGGGTACTGAATCCGTAATCGACGACACCATCCCGGTTTTCATCCACCGAAAATCCATCGTTGACGGCCTGAATCTCCGTAGCATCGTAGCGATGAAAACGGCTGTCGTAATCTTTACTGAGCGGATCGGTCACGTAACCGAAGTTATTATAGAGTGCCCGGAAGATAAAGGGCTGCGCATAGTATTGGACCGTCAGGTCGGGCGTAATGTTGTAGTTGATGCGCGCGGTAAGCGAAAAACTGCGTTGCTCTACCTCACTGACTACCGTGCGGCGCAGATCGCCGAAATCCTGCTGGTCCACAAACTGGTCCTGCTTCCGCCAGACCCGGCTGTAGCCGGGAAACAGGCTGATGCGCAAAGCATTCAAGGGCTGGAAATTCACCCCGACCGACATATCCTGCACCTGAACCGTTTTCTGAAAACCCCAGGCAAAAAAGGTGTTGGCCGAAAAAGAAACCTTCTTTCGGCTATCCGTCTGCAGGTAAGCGAAAGTGCCCATTCCCGGGGGTCTGCGCAGCGAGGATCCGCCCCGCAGGGCGTTGTTTGAAATTTCATTCGGATTCACCGTGAGGCCGGCACCCGTCTGCCAGTTGTTTTTAAACCAGGCGTGGG
>JBKJKS010000378.1:0-3719 GCA_046597295.1 Saprospiraceae bacterium | reverse complement strand
GCCCGTCCAGCTGATCGACGAAACGGACGTAGTGCGGCGAACCTGTGTCGAGGATGTAGGTCTGCGCATCCGCATGTTCGATGGCGGATACGTCGGCCATTTTCAGTTCCACCCAATATGCTGCCTGGCTGTCGGTGGATGCCGAGATCTTAGCCTCGTGCGGCCCGTCGATGGCCAGGAACCGGCAATGATCGTCCACCAGGCCCAGATCGTGGGCAAAGGCGGCGATACACCGCCCGCCGTTGCCACACATGCTGCTTTCCCGCCCGTCGGCGTTGAAGTAGATCATTTCAAAATCATAGCCGGCGCAGGATTGCAGCAGGATCAGCCCGTCGCCACCGATGCCGAAACGGCGGTCGCAGAGCTGCGCCACCCGCTGCTGATCGGCGCGGCTCATGCCTGCCGACGCGCGCTGGTCGAGGAGGATAAAATCATTGCCGGCGCCCTGGTATTTCCAGAATTTCATCTTTCGTAAAAATTAAACCCAAAGGTCCAGCAAGGTCAGGAAAGATGGAGACGACTTAAAAATAAAGGAATGTTAATGATGGCCGGGCCGGACAACGCATGGCCCGGTGGGCAAGTCATCCGGCGGTCAAAATACATTGGCCCGACTGTTGCAAGATTGATTTTTAGTATCTTCGACTTTCCCTTTTTTTGCAAAGAGCGGCTTTAAACCGGGCGATTACCGGCCGGGTAGCAGCGGATGATTTTTTGCAGTTCTTGCCGGGCAATGAAAATTTACGGATAAACTAAAAAGAAAAGGCTGGCGTTTTCGTGAGCGTAATACTACACAGATCCTATGAGGAAATATATGCTGCTTTGCCTGGCTTGCGTGGTCAGTTCTTTGTTATCTGTTTTTTTATATAGTCAGTTTGAACGCCGTAACCGGATCGTTTGGAACAATGAGGATGGCGAAGTTCGCTACACCGGATTGGTGGATAAGCTGTTCAATGCCCGCGCAACGGGCGCTTTTCATTCCGCCGCTCCCACCAATTTCATCGAATCTGCAGAAGTGGCCACGCCTGCCGTGGTCAACATCCGCGCGCTGGTCGAGAACGACGGCAGCTTCTGGAAAACCGGTTCGATGACCGGTTCCTCCGGTTCCGGCGTTATTCTGTCGCCCGATGGCTACGTGGTGACCAATCACCACGTGGTCGAGAAAAGCGGCGATATCAAAGTCACGCTGGCCGATAAGCGCGAATACAAAGCCAAGGTGGTCGGTTCCGATCCTTCGACCGATATTGCCCTGCTGAAGATCGAAGAAAGCGACCTGCCGTTCATCGTATTCGGCAACAGCGACTCGGTGCGGGTCGGCGAATGGGTGCTGGCCGTGGGCAACCCGTTCAACCTGGAGAGTACGGTCACTGCGGGCATCGTCAGCGCCAAGGGCCGTAACATCAACATCCTCGGCGGCGGCGCCAGCATCGGGTCGTTCATTCAGACCGATGCGGCCGTCAATCCCGGCAACAGCGGCGGCGCCCTGGTCAATACCGCCGGCGAACTGATCGGTATCAACACCGCCATCATCACCGGCTCGGGTACCTACGAAGGGTATTCCTTCGCCGTGCCTTCCAACCTGGTGCAAAAAGTCATCCGTGATCTGCGCGAGTTCGGCGTGGTGCAGCGGGCCTTCCTCGGCGTCGGTATTGAGGACCTCAACAGCGAACACGCCCGCGAATTCGGCCTGCCCAATGCGGAAGGTATTCTGGTCAACCGCATTACGCCCGACGGCGCCGCTTCCACCGCGGGCCTGCAGATCGGCGACGTCATCATTGGCCTGAATGACACCCGGATGCGCAGTACCTCCGAATTGCAGGAACTCGTGGGACGCTACCGCCCCGGCGATCAGGTGACCCTCGAATACTGGCGGGTGGGCAAAAAATACCGCTCCCGGCTGTTGCTGAAAGACGCCAACAACTCCAACGGGGCCGTGGCGCAGGTCCAGGGCAACGAACTCGAACCCCAGCTGGGACTGGAAATCCGCGATCTGAGCCGGGAGGAACGCCGCAGCACCCAGCTCCAGGGCGCGATCGTCAGCAGCGTCCGGCGCGGCAGCATCGTCTACGAAACCAATATGCAGCCCGGACTGGTCATCACCACGGTGAATGGCAGCCGGGTGACCACCCTGACAGAGGCTGTAGAGGCCATTAAAAGCGCTTCCAAGAATCTGGTGATCGATGGTTATTACGAGGGCCAGCCCGATCTGTATTCCTACCGTTTTCGCAAGCCGGACTGAAGGGGGTTGATAAGGGTTTATAAGGGGTGTATGATCAACGTTTTGAAGGCGGATTGTCGGTTTGTTTGCGGCGCCGGCGCGATTGCGTACTTTTGTCGATCGTTCGTATTGGCGGTATTGGATCAAAGCGGGTGGACCGGGTTCATGAGGATTTTGATTATAAACCCTTCTAAACCCCTCTAAACCCTTCTAAACCAGTACCATAGTGTCCGCCTGTTGTGTCGCGTTTGCTCCTGATCACTGCCTGGTACCATCCCTTCATCCACCCGCGGGCGCACCGCTGGACGGCCCTGGCCGAGTATTGGGCGGCGCAAGGCCACGAGGTGGAAGTGCTGACGGCCCGTCACCGCGGTTGTCAGGAAGAAGACCTGGTCAACGGGGTTCGGGTGCGCCGGGTCGGCTTCGATTCCCTGAAAGAGTTTTTTTATTATCATGCCGGCAGCAGCCGGGCGCGGGGCCGCGTGGGCCGCGCCGTGGACGCGCCGGGCCACTCCACCCGCTGGATCACCTGGCTGTACCGGGTGTTCTGGAAAAACATTTACTTCCCCGACGATGCCGGAATCTGGTATTTCCCGGCCAAAAAAAAGGCCCTCCAGCTGCTCGCCGGACGGCCTTTCGACGCCCTGGTCACCGTATCCCTGCCTTTCACCGGTCACCTGATCGGTCTGGCCGCCCAGCGGCGTTTCCCGGCGCTGCCCTGGCTGGCAGATGTTGGCGATCCGTTTTCGGTGCAGGACCATCCCCTGAACAACCCACTGCTCTACCGGCACATCAGCCGGCGGCTCGAGCGGCGGGTCTTGGAGCATGCCCGGGCCACCACCGTCACTACGGACTACACCGCCCGGCGCTACACCCGTTTTTTCGGCGCTGCAGCCACGGCACGCGTCCACGTCATTCCACCCCTGCTGCACCCGCTGCCGGCACCGTACCTGCTGCGGGATGTTCCCGACGATGTTTTCCGGATCGGGTACTTTGGCGCCTTGTACACGCCGGTTCGTACGCCCGACGCTTTTCTGGAGCTGCTGGAACAGACGCTGGCGCTGCTGCCGGCACTGCGTTCGCGGCTGGAGATCCATTTTTACGGGGAAATATTCCCCGAGTTTTATGCAGCGCTGTCGGCGCAGCCGGCCATCCGCCTGCACGGCCTGCGCCCCCGGGCCGAGGTGCAGACCGCTATGCAGCAGATGGATGTGCTGCTGAATATCGGTAACCAGACCGACTTTCAACTGCCCAGTAAGGTGGTCGATTATTTAGCGGCCGGCAAGCCGATCGTCCACCTGGGTTACGTAGCGGACGACCCTTTTGCCACGTTCCTGGCGGATTTGCCGTGGGTACTGCATTTACAGGTGGAAAACGGAAAGGTAGGCATGGCGGACCAGGCCAGCTGGCAAGCCTGGCTGGCGGGCGGGTTGCCCACAGTAGACGAGGCCCAGTATCGCCGCCGGATCGCGGCGTACGGCATAGCGCAGATCGCCGGGCATTA
>JBKJKS010000287.1:0-4498 GCA_046597295.1 Saprospiraceae bacterium | reverse complement strand
AATGCATAGCCATAAAATCTCCTGCGTTCGGCCTGTGGCTATGCGAAACTTTACCGCTCGCACAGAGGCTACCCGCTCGCGTAGAAGATGTATCGGCTCGTCCAAATGCTATCAAATGCCCGGAAAAAACCGGGAGTGCTGGCGCGAGGTTCCACCTCGTGTCTTCTATCAGTTGGGTTTCACCCAACAGTTTCATCTAATAACGGGCAAAGTCCGCAGGATACGAAGCACGAGGTGAAACCTCGCGCCAGCGGCGATTTGATTGTAAATCATGTGTTTTTCTCCTGGCTCGCACAGAGGCTACCCGGTACCTATGAAAAAAGGGAGCGCTGGCGCGAGGTTCAGCATTCTTGATTGTCCTGACAAACAGTTATTTTTGCATTAACAGCAGTCAAACCTTTGCTTCTTGTCCCTGAAATTAGCAACTTTTATCAAAAACACATCGAATCATGACCGTATTGGCAGAAAAAAAACTGGAATTCATTCGGGAAGTTTCCGGCATCGAGGACGTGAAAACGCTGGCGGCATTGATAGAAGCCTACCGGAAAATTACCGGAGAAATGAAGGCTCCCGGCAAGCAGGTGAATCCGATTCGCCAGAAATTCGATGCGGACGCTATTCGTCAACGCCGGGGGCGTGTAGGACATAATAAGGCCAAAATCATGCGCTTAATTCGGGAAATGGATGTACAAGAACCTATCGAACAACTTTTGGCTCAGCTAACGAAATGATTTACCTGTTCGATTCCAATATCGTCCTGCATTACGTCCGTCAATCCGATTTGATGAGGAATATTGAGCAGAATTTCGATCCTTTTGGTATAGGTAACGAAGCTTGGCTATGCGTAGTTTCTAAAGGCGAATTGCGTTCGATTGCTATTCAGAACCAATGGGGCAAGACCCGCAGGCAACGTCTCGAAGAACTATTGGGAGATTTTTATCCTGCCGACATTTTTTCTGAAGAAACGATAGATTGTTATGCAGAAATTGATGCTTTCAGCCAAAACAAACTACCCGGCAAGCCGCTCAACATGACCTCCCGAAACATGGGCAAAAATGACCTTTGGATTGCTGCCGTTGCTCACATACTTGGCGCAAGCTTACTCACATCGGATACAGATTTTGATCATTTGGATGGTATTTATCTAGATTTGCTAAAAATAAAAAGATAAAACTCACGATGAAGGATAACCCCGACATCATTCAAGGCTTGGTAAGCATTAGCGACTATGGCGACCATTTTTATCTGCATTTGGTGAAAAGTGCGCCATTCAATCTTGGTAAAAACATAAAGACATGGGCTATATAAAGGAACCTACAGGCGTTGACCTCAATCTAAGTCCATTGCCGTTGTCCGCTGAAGATCGTCAAGAGATAAGTGCTATCATTGCACAGTATAAAAGTACAGGCGAGATACCTAAGCTGCTACGAAAGCCTAAGGTTAGCAGAAAAAAACCATTGCGGTTGCAGATGGTGGACGTACACGAGCAAAATCCACCGGCGTAAAGAAGAAATCAAACTTTTCAGAATCGAAATAAATCATTATACTGCGAACAATCGCTTCCCGCTCGACAACAACCTTGCTATTAAGCTCACACCACTGCATATCCAGAATATCCCCGAAGTTCCGGTGCCAAAAAACCAGCGACGATATCGTGTTTCGGTACGCCCTGGGCTTCCAGCATTTCGCCGACTTCCCATTCCGTCCCGTTTTGTTGCACCCAGATTTTGCCGTTGATAATATCGAAGTGCAAGGGCGAAAACAAGTAGCCTGATTCCAAGACTGCTTTTGTATTCGAAACTTTTTGTGTATTTTTGTGTAAATTTCACAAAATGGCCAAGAAATTAGTCCGGTTTGATTGGGCGATGAAGCGGCTGCTTCGGAACAAAGCCAACTTCGACATCTTGGAGGGCTTCCTTTCCGAGTTGCTCCATGAGGATTTTAGGATAAAGCAAATCCTTGAAAGCGAAGGAAATAAAGAAACCGAGGACGACAAGTTCAATCGGGTGGATATTCTTGTGGAGAATAAGCAGGGCGAGTTGGTCATCGTAGAAATCCAGAATACCCGGGAAGCCGACTACTTTCAGCGGATGCTATACGGCACGGCCAAGGTCATCGTCGAACATATTGCCGAAGGCCAGCCATATTCTCGGGTCAAAAAAGTGTATTCCGTAAACATCGTATATTTTGACCTCGGTCAAGGAGATGACTATGAGTATCAAGGCACGACCACGTTTGTGGGCATTCACAGCAACCACGAACTGGAACTATCCGAAAAACAAAAAGAACTGTTCAAAAAAACATCGGTATCGGATTTGTACCCGGAATACTATGTGATAAAAACAAATAGGTTCAACGAGGTCGCCAAAGACACGCTGGACGAATGGGTATATTTCCTGAAAACTGCGGAAATCAAGGAAGAATTCACGGCAAAGGGCTTGAAGTCTGCGAGCCAAAAACTTGATATTCTAAAATTAGAACCTGCTGACCGTAAGGAGTATGATCGATATCTGGAGGGTCAAAGAAGTGATGCCAGTTTTGTAGAGACTGTCAAATTGGAAATATCCACAGCAGTAAATGAAGCCTTGAAAAGTAGAGAAGAGGAAATAGTCGAAAAAGGCTTGCGACAAGGGCTTTCAATAGAACTCATATCCAACTTAACAGGACTTTCCAGCACAGAAGTTCAAATTATTGCAACTAAACTGGGCTTGAATAAATAAAAAATCGTCCAAACACAATATTTACAAAACACCGGTAAGGGCTTCTCCTAAAGATACGCCGCAAGGGATCAAGCCACCGCATATTCAGAATATTCCCGCAGTTCCGGTGGCAAAAAACCACACGCCAGCGGCGAGCATACCAGGCCATTGGCCAGCCTCAATCCTCCTCCTCGATCACCAGCTCCGCATCCTTCTCCCAAATCTCCATTTCGCAGGGCTTGCAGTTGAACTTCAGTTTATATTCGACTTCGCCGTGTTTCAGGGTAAGCGGCTCGGCTAATTTGGTGCCCATGGTGTCGCGCTGGTAACGCGGACATTTGCCCAATTCGTATTTCACGCAGTATTTGGTCACCATCACGCGCGATTTGCCAGGGTCCCACTGCAATTCGAAGGCTTTTTCGATGTCGGTCACGCCGTGGCGCTGGTAAAAGGCCCGGGCCAGTTGGTTGCTTACGTTGTAGGTAAAATCGAGCGCCTTGACCGGATACGGGTGATCGGTTTTGACGAGGGTATGGGCTGCGCGCTGGTAATCCCGGATCCGGATCTCGGCCAGTTGCTCCAGCGCCGTTCGGCGGATTTCATTTACTTTGGAGAGGGGCAAAAACCAGGCTTGCGAAAATTCTATGTCGATGGTAGTGGCGATGAACGGCGTAGCGCCGGTTTTGGCGAGGTTCTTTTGGATGTTTTCGAGGAGTCCTTCGGCGTTTTTGGCGGCTTCTTTGGGTCCCTCCAGGAAGGCGGAGCAGGTATGACCATCTTCGTCCGTCACCTGCAGGCAGAAGCCGGTTTCGGTTTCGCGGAGGCGCATCCGGACGCTGATTTTCCGCACGGCGCTGTTTTCATGCTCCAGCATCCGATTGAACTCCGCGTCGTGGTTGCGATATATGTCGGTGCCGATGGGGATGCGTTTCAGTTCATTGGGCACCACGAGCTCATTGACGAGGAGGTTGACCTGCAGTCCGTCGGCTTCGCCTTGTTCGTTGATAAAGAACAGGCCGTCTTCGTTGTTGAGCAGTTCGTAGTTTTCGATCCGGTAGCCGTTGGCTTTGATTTCCAGCAGTTTACCGATGTACTGTCCTTTGGATTTGGGACTTTCCCAGGAGCCGATCTTTTCGCGGCGGTGATGGAGAAAATAATCCGTGTAACCGCGGTTGAAACTGCGATCCAGTTCCGGCTCATATTGGTAAAAAGTTTGGCCGGAAGATGCCTTTTGGAACTGATCGGCATGGGCTTCCAGAAAGGCGTCCAGTCTTTTGCGCAGGTAGGCGGTGTTGTTTTTGACGTAGACCAGGTCTTTCAGCCGGCCTTCAATTTTAAAAGAAGAAATCCCCGCTTTGATCAGGCTGGGTAGTTCATCACTCAGGTCTAAGTCCTTGATGGACAGCAGATGGCTGTTTTGAATCAGGGTCTCGCCTTTCCCGTCGATCAGCTGGTAAGGCAGCCGGCAGTTTTGGGCGCAGGAGCCGCGATTGGCCGAGCGTTCGCCGTTGGCAACGCTCATATAGCAATTGCCGCTGAAGGACACGCAGAGTGCGCCCGTGACGAAAAACTCCAGGTCCACCTCGGTGGCGGCGTGAATTTCCCGAATCTGGTCGAGGTTCAGTTCCCGGGCGAGTACCACGCGCTGCATACCGGCATCGGCCAGGAATTTTACGTGTTTGGCATCCCGGTTGTTGGCCTGGGTGCTGGCATGCAGCACGATGGGCGGAAGGTCCATTTCCAGCAGCCCCAGGTCCTGGATAATCAGTGCATCCACCCCGATGTGGTATAACTGCCAG
>JBKJKS010000274.1:0-13390 GCA_046597295.1 Saprospiraceae bacterium | reverse complement strand
GGGGAATGTTTCACGAAGCGGACCTAGCCGAAATCTGGAAACACGATCTGTACAAATATGATAAAGGAAAGCTGCTATCTATTTTAACTATAAAATCTTTGGGGTTTTGTTTTAAATTAAATCAGGAGGATTATATGATCCCCGATCTTATTGCAGAGGATCAACAGGAAATAGAATTTGAAAAATATCAAAATGATTTAAATCTGGTTTTAAACTACCATCCTTTTTTACCGGATGAAATATTTAACAAGGTCCTGATCAATTGGGGCAATTTTGCCGACAATTCACAATTTTGGAAACATGGGATGATAATAATCAGAGATCAGACCAAAGCATTTATTACGGAAGAGCCGCTGGAAAATAAATTCAGGATAAGGGTGCAGGGAGGCCCGTTAAAAGAAAGAATAGAACTATTAGGCATAATCAGAAACATTTTCGATGAAATCAACCGGGAATATACGAGCATTCAATCATCAGAGGAAATTCCATGTGTTTGCGAAAGTTGTCTATCCGGGGAAACTTCATACTATTTTAATTATCGAAAATTAAAGGAAAGGATGCAGGCCAATAGTTCCAGGTCTATCGAATGCCCTCAAAGTTACCAGAATGTATTGCTGATAGACCTGATTGGAATAATGGATTTTGTAAAAAAGGAAGAAGTAACTGCATTGATCGCAAAAGGCTTTCTGGAAATGGCAATAGATGCATTGAAGCATGCATTGCCCGATGATACTGAATTAATTTTGCTAGAATCAAAATTTAACGTCAACGAAAGGGAAAATCGAATAGGGGGGATCTCAAAAGACGATTACAGGCTAGAGAGAAATAAAATTGCTAAGAGCTTGCTCGATATAGCGAAATCAATGGAATAAGATCGCGCAGGCATTACCTCACTTGAATTGAGATGCTGACTTACACAACAATACCCAGATCAAAAAAGCCCCCTGACCTCTTCCGAGCCAGGGGGCTTTCCATTTCCGATTTATTAATTACGGCTTCTCCACCTTTTTCAGCAGCAGCGTATACACTGGCAGGTGATCGCTATAACCATTGATGAAAATATCGCCCACGGAAGTGCGGAACGGATAGCCACGGAATGCGCCTTCGGTCTGCAGCATCCAGGGTTGGCGGAACACCACGGCCTTGAACAACTGCCAGCCGCCCGTTTTTTTGTTGACGAGTCCTTTGGACAGGACAATCTGGTCGAACAGATTCCAGGAATCGCGGTAAGCCAGGGTGCCGTTGCCTTCTTTGTAGAGATCGTACATCGGGTTGTACAGCTCGTCGGGCTGTAGGTTTTCCGTGCTGCGTTTGGCGTTCAGCACCTGGGTCAGGCTCTTGTTGGTGGGATCATCATTCAGGTCGCCCATGATCATGATCTTGGCCTCGGGATTCACGGCCCGGATGCTGTCGGCTACGTGCCGGCAAACGCCGGCGGCAGCAGCCCGCATCCAAACGGAGCCCGTTTCGCCGCCCCGGCGCGACGGCCAGTGGCCGACCATAATGTACAGCGGCTCGCCGTCGAACAAGCCGGTTACGTATACGATGTCGCGGGTAAAATCGACCACGCCGGTCTTCGGGTCCTTTAAGGGAACGCGTAAGGGTTGGGCGCTGGTCACCTTGAAATACTTGGGCTGGTATAGCAGTCCGCAGTCGATGCCCCGCTCGTCGGGGGAATCGAAGTGCACAATCTGGTATTTACGGGATTTGAGGGCCGGCTGCAGCACCAGGTCTTCCAGCACTTTGCGGTTCTCCACTTCCGCTACGCCCAGCAGGGCCACGCCATCGGGACTGGTCTCGAGAGCCAGCAGGCTGATCACTTTGGCCATATTGGCCTGTTTATTGGTGTATTTGTAGGTGTTCCAGGCCATACGACCGCCGGGCAGGAATTCTGCATCGTTCGTATCCGGCGAATCCAGGGTATCGAACAGATTTTCCAGGTTGTAAAAGCCGATGGCCGACACTTTGTAACTGTCGTCACTTTGGGCGCACAGGAAGCCGGGCAGCAGGAAAAAGAGGGCCGCCCAAGCGGCGGTACAGGGCATTTTTTTCATTGATGGTTGTTGATTTCGGGGGCAAAGGAACGCCATTCCCGGCCATCAGTGACCCACTTTGCAATAATTTAACACCGTTAAATAAGCCGGGGGCGAATGCGCTTTTCTACCTTTGACCGCTTTTTGAAAAAGCCCGTGTTGCGCGTTTCATCATTCCAACCATCTATGTTCCAAAAATTACTTTTTCCTGCCCTGCTCCTGCTGCTGGCACAGGTCGTGGCTGCCCAAACCCTGACCCTGCGGGGCAGTGTACTGGATGCCGAGAACAACCGTCCGCTCGTCGACGTAGCGGTCGTCGTCAGTGGCACCGGCCAGATCGGCGTCACCGATCAAAATGGCACCTTCCGGATCGAAGGGCTGCGGCCCGGCAACTACACGCTGGTGATGTCCACCCGGGGGTATTTCCCCCTGGAAGCGGCAGTCGCCGCCAATGACAATGACGGCCCGGCGTTGGTATTCAATCTCCGGCGCGATCAGGCCGTGGAAACCACCACGACGTCTATTCCGACAATTACCCTGGAAGAGGCCGAATCGGATAACGAAGGCGCCGGCGAGGTGGCCAATTTGCTGCACGCTTCGCGCGACGTTTTCCAGACGGCCGCCGGCTTCGGCTGGAGCAACTACCGCTTCCGGGAGCGCGGGTATGATTCGGAGCAGTTCCCACTCTTCCTCAACGGTGTGGCCATCAATGACCCGGAAACGGGCATCGCTTTCTTCGGTGAATTCGGTGGACTGAACGATGTGCTGCGTTTCCGCGAAAGCAGCATTGGCCTGGAGGCCTGCGACTTCGCTTTCTCCGAGGTCGGCGGCGCTACCCGCATCGATACCCGGGCCAGCTCGCAGCGCAAACAGATCCGCGCCTCCTACGCCCTGTCCAACCGCAGCTACGACCACCGCCTGATGCTGACCGCCAGCACCGGCCTCATGCCCGGCGGTTGGGCGGTGACGCTGTCCGGCAGCCACCGCTGGGCCCACGAAGGCTATGTGCAGGGCACTTTTTTCCAGGGTACTGCTTATTTCCTGTCGGTGGATAAAAAATTTGGCACCCGCCATAACCTGAACGTGACCGTACTGGGCTCCCCCAGCAAGCGCGGCCGGGCGGCGGATACTTTTCAGGAAATGTACGACCTGGCCGGTACCCACTACTACAACCCCAACTGGGGCTACCAGAACGGCGACAAGCGCAACGCGAACGTGGCCTACAGCCACCAGCCAATCGGCATCCTGCGTTACGACTGGACGCCCTCCCGGACCACCTCGCTCACCGCCAGCGCGTACGTTCAAGGCGGAAAAAGCGGATTTACCCGCCTGGAATACTTAGGCAGCAATCCTTCTCCCGACTACAACCGGAACCTCCCTTCCGCCCTGCTGGATCCCGAACAGGCAGCCTTGCAGGCCGATCTGCTGCGCAACAACGAAGCGGCGCGCCAGCTGGACTGGACCGGTTTTTACGAGGTCAACCGCAACAGCCGGGAGACCATTTTCGACGTCGACGGCATTTCCGGCAACACCGTGACCGGTAACCGCGCCCAGTTCATCGTGGAAGACCAGCGCGGCGACAGCCAGGAAGGTGGTTTCAACGGTGTGATCAGCGAGGCCTTGAATGAGCGCACCAAAATTCAGCTGGGTGCCAACTACCAGTGGTATGAAGGGCGTAATTTCAAGACCGTGGATGATCTGCTGGGCGCCGATTACTGGTACGACATCGACAAATTCGCGCAGCAGGACCGTCCTAACGAACCGGGCGTGCAGGACAATGACGTGCGCATCCCGAACAATGTGGTGTATAAAGGCGATGTATTCGGCTACAATTACGACGAGAATATCCGCAACGGCGGACTGTGGACGCAAATACAGACCAACCTGCGCAACTGGACGGTATTTGCCGGCGGCGAAGTGAAGGTGAATAACCTGTGGCGCACCGGCCGGATGCAGAACGGACGCTATCGAGAAAATTCGCTCGGCGATTCGGAGAAATTATCCTACAACACTTACGGGGTAAAAGGCGGCGTGACTTACAAACTGAACGGACGCAATTACCTGTATACCAATGGCTTCTACGGTACGCGTGCACCGCAGTTCCGCGATGCCTTTCTGTCGCCCCGGGGACGCAACACCGTAGTGCCGGGCCTGCAGCCCCACCAGGTGCAGAGCGTGGAAGGCGGTTATCTGCTGCGTGCGCCGCGGCTGCGCGGCCGGGTGACCGGTTACCTGACCCAGTTCAGGAACGAGACGGAATCTTCCCTGTTCTACCTGTATTCGCTGAGCGTATTCGGTACCTCCATCCTGCGCGGCGTTGACCGGCAGCATGCCGGCATCGAGGCGGCGCTGGAAGCGAAGCTGTCCCCCGCCTGGACGGTGAACGCGGCCGGCAACCTGGGCAACTACCACTATACGTCACGGCCTTTGCTGTACGTGACCCAGGACAACAGTTCCGAGCTAATTGTCAATGGCGCAACCGTTTATCAGAAGAATTTCCTGGTCCCGCGTACTCCGCAGACGACCGCGCTGCTGGGCCTGAAATATGAAAGCAGCCGGTTCTGGTTCGCTTCGCTGACCGCCACCTTTGCGGACGACCTGTGGTATGATTTTGACCGCACCCGCCGCACGGCCTCGTTCGTGGAGTCGCTGGTGAAAGACTCCGAACCCTGGAACCAGGCCCTCGACCAAAAGAAAGCGCCGGCTTCGTTTTCGCTGGATTTCTTCGGCGGCAAAAGCTGGAAGTTCGACAACTACTTCCTGTACCTCAACGTCGGCGTCAACAACATCCTGAACAACCAGAATATTATCATTTCCGGTCGTGACTCCTACCGCAGCAGCTACGCCAATACGGTCGACGATGCGCGCCTGTACACCCAAGAGCTAACCTACGCTTTCGGCACCAACTATTTCATCAGCATTGCCGTGCGCCGCTAAGGCCTCCCCATCCACTTGTCATTGCATTTCATCAAAAAAAATAAAGGAAAAACATGTTTTTCAACCGCAATACTAAAAATTTATGCTTTCCGGCCCTGTTGGCCATCGTCCTGACCGCCGGCCTGGCGGGTTGCGTAAAAACCGACTTCGACGAGCCGCCCACCGGTGGCGATCCCGTGGTGCTGGTGCCCACGATGACCATTGCCGAACTGAAAGCCCTGCATACCAGCAAAGGCGCTTTTGATAAAGTCACCGCAGACTTGATTATCGGCGGGGAAGTGGTGATGGATGATAAATCCGGCAATTACTATAAAACGATCATTATTCAGGACGCTACCGGCGGCATCGAGGTAAAATTCAACGATGGCTACCTGTACCAGCAGTATCCGATTGGCCGCACCATTTATATCCGGGTCAAAGACCTGATCGTCACCGATTATAATGGTATGCCGCAACTGATCGGCAGCACGGTGCAGGAAAACGGCCAGTTGAGCGCCGTGGGATTGACGGACGCCCAAACCCGCGCCAAGGTGGTCAAAGGTGTATTTGCCACGACACCCCTGGCGCCGAAAAAAGTCACCCTGGCCACCATTAAGAATCCGGCTTTGCTGGGTACGCTGGTCCAACTGGACGACGTGCAGTTCACGCCCTGCGACGCCGGCAAGACCTATGCCGATGCCGTGACCCAATTCAGCCTCAACCGCCTGATCGAAGACTGCAACGGCAGCCAGGAGCTCATTCTGCGCTCCAGCGGTTTCGCCGACTTCGCTGCGCTGCGTACGCCGACGGGCAAAGGCAGCATCGTGGGTACACTGGGGGTCTATAACAATGACTACCAGTTGTACATCCGCAACACCGCCGATGCAAACATGACCGGTCCACGCTGCGGCGCGACCGGCGGCGCGGCGGGCAACCTCGCGGAGATCAATACTATCCGCAGCCTTTTTACCGGTACGAACACGACGGCACCCACCAACACGAAGATCAAAGGCGTGGTGATTTCTGACCGCGACGGCAAGAACCTGAATAGCAGGAATGTCTTCATTCAGGATGGCGGCGCCGGCATTGTGGTCCGCTTTTCCGCCGATCACTGCTTCGAGCTGGGTGATGAAGTAGAGGTAACCATCTCCGGCCAGGAGATCAGCGAATTCAACAAACTGCTGCAGGTAAACAATGTACCGATTGATCAGGCGACGATCGTGGGTACCGGTAAGACCGTCACGCCCCGCACCGCCACCGTCGCGGAGATCAATGCCAATTTCAACGCCTGGGAAGGTACGCTGGTGAAAATCACCGGCGCGACCATCACGGGTGGACCGACCCTCGCCGGCAACCATACCGTCACGGATGCCACCGGCTCCATCGCCATGTTTACCCAGTCGTTCGCCACCTTTGCCGGCACCGCCGCGCCCACTGCTGCCATCACCCTCACCGCCATCGTCTCGGATTTCAACGGCAAACAGCTCGTTCTGCGTAACGCGACTGATATTCAGCCCTAGTATTTCCGGACTATGGTCCGCTTCAGCATTACGGCGAGCCAGGTCTGCGGATCTGGCTCGCCGTCTTTATTCACCGTCACATTCCGCTGCCAGTTGTAATAAGCTCCCGCATGGTCCGTTTCTTTTGTTTATATTAACGGGCTGTTAGGAAACGGTTAAACCCGGCCAGACGAGGCAACGCAACGTACCATTTCCGACAACGGGCCGTTTTGGACAAAACACAACCTAACACACTCGTTATGAAAAATCTATTTTTTGTTGCTTTTCTGCTGCTGCTGGGCCATACCGCGCAGGCGCAGATTTTCTCGATCGGCCTCAAAGGCGGTATTAATACCCGGCTCAACAAGCCGGAAGACATCATCATCAACAACGGCGACAGCACGCTCAATTTCGGCGTGGACAAGTTCAAGTTCGGTACCCAGTTCGGAGCCTACGTTCGCCTGGGTGGGATCATTTTTATCCAGCCGGAGTTGATGTTCAACTCCAAGAAAACCGACTACAGCATCAAAGGCGCTAAAATCTCCGATGTAAAGAACGAAACCTACCGCAACCTGGATATTCCGGTGTTGGTGGGTCTGAAAATGGGCCCGGTGCGCTTGATGGCGGGACCGGTGGGGCACTATTTCCTGAGCAGCAACTCCGAACTCACCGATGTACAGGGCTACAAGGAGAACTTTAAAAAGCTGACCTGGGGCTGGCAGGCCGGTCTCAATGTCGGCGTCGGGCGCTTTTCCGCTGATCTGCGCTACGAGGGTAATTTCCGCAAACAGGGCGACCAGTTTACCTTTTTCGGCGACGAGTATCAGTTCAGCAATAATCCCGCCCGCCTCATCCTGGGTTTGAACATCGCCATTATTAAATAAGCCGACGGCTCCGCCGCAGACCGGAAAAGAAAACCAGTTTTAGTTAACCGCATCGGCGCAACCGGTGCGGTTTTTTTAGTTGGCGGCTCCGGCTTTACGTAATTTTGCACCCTTCGTCGCTCACTCACTCCCCTGCGCAGCATGGATTTATCCCAATTGTACAGCATCGCCAAGTCCTTTCACCTCATCGGCATGGTCTCCTGGATGGCCGGTATGTTCTATCTGGTGCGCATCATGGTTAATCACGCGCTGGCGGTGACCGAGCCGGCGCCCCAGCGCGACATCCTGACCCGGCAATACACGTTGATGGAATGGAAATCCTACAACATTATTCTAAAACCGGCAGTCATTATCACCTGGTCCTTCGGGGTACTGATGCTCTGCATTCAACCCGTCTGGCTGGAGCAGGGCTGGATGCACGCCAAACTGACTTTCCTGGTGCTACTCAGCGGCTACACGCACTATTTGAAAAGCCATATTCGCCAATTGGAGCAGGGCACTTCGCGCTTCACGCACGTGCACTACCGGGCATTAAACGAGGTACCAACCGTGTTTCTGGTGGCCATTGTCTTCCTGGCGGTGTTCAAAAACGGCATACATTATGGCTGGCTGCTGGGTGGCCTGGCAGTGTTTATGGGATTGATCGGCTGGGGGATACGGAAGGCAGTGCGGGGGTGAAGGCTTCGCCGCTTACTCCCAAAAACTCCGGATCGGAAAGCGCCGGATGATCGCCGCCGTATCCGGCAAGGGCGTCTCCACAAAATGCCCGTTTTTCCACAACAGGAGCGTAGCCGATTCCTCGATGCGCTCCACCGGCTCCTCCTCACCCGGTAGCATGGTATGTTGAATTTCCCGCCGGATAATGTCTTTCTGGCCATCACCATCGAAGTCAAAGAGCCAGCTGCCGGTCAGGACCTGACCGCCGTCGCCGCCGTACCATTCGGCTACGGTGATCCGGTCGGTAAAGGCCTGCTGGCGCTGGTTATACAAGAGCAGCGAATGGTGCTGAAACCAGTGTTGCTCGAGCTTGACCCAATAGGCCGTCAAACTGTCATCGATGGAAAAATACTGGCCGCCATACACGACCGCCTGGCTGGAGTCCGCCAGATAATCTATCTCCTGCAACCAGGCAGGTGGAACTGTTTGGAAGAACAGCGCATTGGGGATGATCCTACCCGCCACGCTATCTCCTTCGATTTCCACGTGCAATGTATCGCCCGGACGAAGCGGTTGAAAATAAGGCCCGATATCCGGACCTTGGGTACGCAACGGGCGTTGGCAGGCGGCCAGCAGCACGATCGCGGCAAATGAATATAGTGCCAGGCGGAGAATCATGTTTTTTTATGGTAAATGTAGTGGGATAATCGGGTGACTGCCTTTACTTCATAACAAACCATTGGGCAAGGTTTGTCCTGGTGGAGTAAAAGAGTTAACTTTCGAGCCGGTTGCCAAAGCAGCGTACCAAACTCGATTTTCTAACTCAACAACATTCATATGCGCTATTTTCTATCCTTCGCCTTTGCACTCCTTTTAAACGGACTGGTGTACGGGCAGGCCAATCCCTGGTCCGACATCAACGAGACGGGTATTGTTGCGGCTCCCCAGGCCAGAATGATTATTCCGAGTCGCTACCGCACCCAGCACCTGGAACTGTCGCAGCTAACCTCCCGCTTAGCCACGGCCCCGCAGGAGGCCGAATTTGTAGCCGGGGAGCCGGGTTTGCCGCTTGATTTCCCACTGCCGGATGGCGGTTATTCGACCTTTGAGGTTTGGGAAGCGCCGGTCATGGATCCTGCTCTGAGCGTGAAATACCCCGCTATCCGGTCGTATGCCGGCCGCAACCGGCAGGGCGACTATGTCCGCTTTGACGTTTCGCCCGCCGGTTTGCACGCCATGGTTTTGCCCATCCAAAGGAGCAGGGTCATTTTTCTGGACCCCTATGCCCGCGGCAATGGGTCCGACTATATTTGTTATTTCAAAAATGACCTCTTCCGGCCGGCAGATAAGTTTATGGACTGCCTGGTCACCGATGAACTGACTGAACTCAGCGGGGAAACGGCCACTATGGATCGCGCCGGGAGTTGCGGCAACCTGCGCACTTACCGGCTGGCGCTGGCCTGTACGGGGGAATACGCTTTTTTTCACGGGGCCATCGGCGCCAACAAAGCGCCTGCCCTGGCCGCCATGAACACCTCCATGACCCGGGTGAACGGCGTGTTTGAAATTGATGCCGGCCTGCGCATGATTATCGTCGCTAATAATGAGAATGTTATATACACGGATGCCAGCACGGATCCGTACACCAACAATAACGGCTCTACCATGCTGGGCCAGAACCAGACCGCTTGCAATACCAATATTGGCACGGCCAATTACGATATCGGACACGTGTTCAGCACCGGCGGTGGTGGGGTAGCCTATCTGAGCTGTGTCTGCGGCAGCAGCAAGGCGGGCGGCGTGACCGGTAGCTCAATGCCGGTCGGTGATGCATTCGATATCGACTATGTCATCCATGAAATGGGCCACCAGTTTGGGGCGCAGCATACGCAATACAACAACTGTAACCGCAGCAACGCCTCGGCCATGGAGCCGGGCAGCGCTTCCACGATCATGGGCTACGCGGGCATTTGCTCCCCGAATGTGCAGAACAACAGCGACGACTATTTTCATGCCCGCAGCATCGGTCAGATCGCCACCTTCATCAATGGTACCGGTAATGGCTGCGCGGCGCTGGTGCCTAATGGCAATAGTGCGCCCAGCTGCGCTGCATTGGTCAACCAAACCATTCCGAAATCCACGCCTTTTGTCCTCACCGCCAGCGGCTCCGATCCAAATGGCGATGCGCTGACCTACTGTTGGGAGCAGATGGACGCTTACAAAAGTCCTGCCCAACCCATGCCGCCCACCACCACCAATAAATCCGGTCCGGTTTTCCGTTCCGTCGATCCCGGCCCCTCACCCAGCCGTTATTTTCCAAAATTCGCGGACGTTTTGAACAATACCAGCGGCACCTGGGAAAAGTTACCTTCCATCAGCCGGAGCCTCAACTTCCGGGTGACCCTACGGGATAATCACGCCAATGGTGGATGTACGACGGAAAGAGATGTGGTGCTGACCGTGGCGGCCACTGCCGGCCCCTTTGTGGTAACCCAGCCGAACACGGCGGTGAACTGGCCGGGCAACAGCTCGCAAAACATCACCTGGAGTGTGGCTGGTACCACCGGAAACGGCGTAAATTGCGCGAATGTGGCCATCCTGCTGTCTACCGACGGTGGCGCCAGCTTTACGACCCTGCTGGCCAGTACCCCCAACGACGGCACACAGGCCGTGACCATACCCAACGTCGGCACTACCCAGGCGCGCATCCTGATCCAGGCAGTCGACAATGTGTTCTACGACGTCTCGAACGTCAATTTTACCATTACCGCTGTCCAGCCGCTGCAGTTCGGCGGAGCCACCCGATCGTCCGGAGCATCGCTGCATGTATTTCCAAATCCCAGCTCCGGACTTATACAGGTACATACGCCCGCAGATTGGCAGATTACGCCGCTTATGCTGCGCATCCGGGACGTAGAAGGGCGTATTGTCATGGAGGATCCGGCTTTTATATCCGGCCAGACCGTGGAAGTGACGCGCTTGATCCAGGGAATTTACCAGGTGGAAGTGATCCTGAACGGCGAAAAACAACGGTGCGTTTTTGTGCGTCAATAAGGCAGTGATTGATCATACCAACGAGGGTCGTCCGAGTATTCGGGCGGCCCTCGTTGGTTTAATTGCTGTTTTTCCCGACCAGCCCGTTTGTAACAAAAGTATATTAAAAATTATTTTATATTTGGTTTCTTATAAAAAAATGAGCAAAATAATTTGTTTATTTCAAACTATTGATATTTTTGTATATGCTTTTTCATCAGGTGCAATACTTTCTTCTTAAATAATTTAAAATTCATGAATATGAAAACCAAAATGAATTTTCTGAGCTTTCTAGTTTTTACGGGCATCATTTCCTGGACTTTTTTCTCCTGTAGCAAGGATGCTGCCGTCTTGACGGACGACCGGGCTCCGGTTTCAGGCTTCGTAGTGGAACGCGGCAGCGGTCCGTCCGCCAGTGGGCAGGGAAGCCTCTTGCTCAATGACCGCGTACAACATTTTGCCTTCCATGCCGCTATAGATGCCGCTGGCAACGTATCCGGTTCCTGGGAATCCAATAGCCCGGGTCAGGATATCCGTACCCATGGAACGATCAATTGCCTGGTCATTCTGGCTGACGGAAAAACGGCCCTTATGTCGGGCGAGATCACGCATGTAGACGGGGAAGGCTTTCCCGGGATCAGTGTCGGCGACCCGGTATGGTTCCAGGTTCAGGACAACGGAGAAGGGAAGAAGGCCACTCCGGACCGGTTTACCGATTACTATTTGGGCCTTTCCGGGTGTTTTGAATATGGAGTTGGGATGCTTCCCATATTGAACGGCAATATCCAGGTCAGGCCATAATATTCCGGCATTGACGGCGAGTAATGAAAAAGCATAGGCCAGGCGGCTTTTTGACCGTAGACGGTTGGAAAGCCGCCTGTTTCAATTGGGCTGCATTTCTCGCTACCTTTGGCTCCATGGACGTAGATCAAACCCTCGCCAATCTGGGCATTCCGGCCCTGAATGCCCTGCAGGAAACCGCCTTGCCCGCCATCCAGAACCATCCCAACGTCGTGCTGCTGGCCCCGACGGGTTCGGGCAAAACCCTGGCCTACCTGCTGCCGGTGCTGAACCAGCTCCGGGAAGATGCGCCCGGCGTACAATGCCTGATCCTCTCGCCGACCCGGGAACTGGCTATCCAGATCGAACGGGTGTGGCAGAAAATGTCCACCGGCTTCAAGGTCAACACCTGTTACGGCGGACATTCGATGCTCACCGAAACCCAGAACCTGAGCCAGCCACCGGCCCTGCTGATCGGTACGCCCGGCCGGATACTGGAGCATATAACGCGCCAGACCTTTGCGGTAGACGGGATCAAAACCCTGGTGCTGGATGAGTTCGACAAGGCCCTGGCCCTGGGTTTCCAGGAACATATGGCGGACATTATCAAGCCCTTGCACGCACTGGAAAAACGCATCCTGGCTTCGGCGACCAATAAACTGCACATTCCGGCCTTTACCGGCGTCAGCGAGCCTAAAGTGCTGAATTTCTACAAGGTCGCCGAAAAATCGACCGATGGCCTGGTGGTGAAAAGGGTGATTTCGCCGACGGAAGATAAGAGCCGGACCTTGTTCGATCTGCTCTGCTTCCTGGGCAGCGAATCGACCCTGATCTTCTGCAACCAGCGCACCAGTACTGACACCTGTCGGGATGAACTGGTCGATCTGGGTATTCCCTGCGCCAGCTTTCACGGCGGGATGGACCAGCAGGACCGCGAGAAGACTTTGGTCCAGTTTCGTAACGGCAGCATCGTTTTTCTGGTCGCCTCCGATCTGGCCGCCCGGGGCCTGGATATTCCGGAAGTGAGACACGTCATTCACTACGAGCTGCCCCCGAAAAAAGAGGATTTCATGCACCGCAACGGGCGCACGGCGCGCATGCACGCGGAGGGCACGGCTTATTTGCTCCTGCACGCACAAGAGTCTCTGCCCGGCTACCTGGAGGAGCCGCCCCCCCTGCTCGAATTGCCGGAGAACAGCCCGTTGCCGGAGCCTTCTCCCTGGGTCACCCTCTACATCAGCGGCGGCAAAAAGGACAAGCTCAGTAAGATGGACATCGTGGGCTTTCTCTCCCAAAAAGGCGGTCTGCAAAAAGACGAGCTGGGCAAAATCGAAGTGCTGGATTTTATGTCCTTTGCAGCAGTGAAAAAAGAGCAGGTAAGCCAGCTTCTCCCTGCTGTTCAGGCCGAGAAGATGAAGGGAAAGAAATACAGAATCGTGGTCACCACCTGATGCCCTACCGGCCGATGACCTTGTGCATACAGACGCTGTTTTCCACCTGCTCATACTGGCCATAATTCGGGATGATGGCATACCCCGACTTCTGGTAAAGGCCAATGGCTTCGGGTTGTTTTTTCCCGGTTTCCAAC
>JBKJKS010000010.1:0-4326 GCA_046597295.1 Saprospiraceae bacterium | reverse complement strand
AACGGGCGGATTGTTATTACACTTGTCCACGAAAATCTGCATATCCCGGATGGTGGTATCGATGGCCTTGCCATCCCGCCAGGAGACGATAATGAAGGCCAGGTTGTACTCGCCGGCTGCCTGCGGGGAAAACCAGACGATGTCGCCGGTTCGCTCATCCAGGGAGAGGTTATTGTTATTTCCCGGTACGATTTGGTTGGGGTAACTGTAATTCGGCACCGGCGTTTTCAACCCTTGCAGTGGTACGATGAGCTGGTAGGATAAACTGTCGCCATCCGGGTCGAAGGCATTGGGATTGTGCTGAAAAAGTTTGCCCACGCAGGCATTATCGATGGGCGGCTGCAGCAAATAAGGGGTCGTGTTGTTGCCGCCGAACTGGGGGTCCTGGAAACAATAAATGGTTTCGATATGAAAAGGCACGTTGTCCGAAGAGGGCGGATTGACGTTGATGATGCCGGCGATGCGGTTGGGATCGGTCATCGAAATGCGGTAGCAGGCCGGTCCAGCGAACGTATGCTGTTTAACGTAAATATTATACTTAATGTCATTGGCCTGGGGCACGCCGTTGCCGTTGCCGTTGCTGCGCACCACCGATTCCAGCACGCCATCGCCCCAGTTGATCGTCAGGGTATCCCGGTCGGCGTTCACGCTGCTGGTGCGGGTCCAGGTAATGATGGTCGCTTCCACCGTGAGCGGGCCGATCTGCCGGATGTGGATCTCGCCGGCCCGGTTGTGGGTAGCCAACAGAACAAAAGGCAAAAAGCAAAGGGCAGGGGGCAACAGGAGGGTAGGCAACGTCGGTCTCATAGTAGTGCTGTGCTTGGTTAGGTTGGAGCGTCGGGAGGAGTTGAACGGACTACAAGATTAAATTATTTTCCCCTTAAACCCGCAAAAAACCATTGGGTTTGCCATTTTTGCCAAAAGTCTTGTCCCGGCAAGTTTTAGCCCAGTTCTACCTTCCATTCTGCCTATGCTGCTCTACAACGTCACGGTCACCATTGATCTCGAAATACACGAAGATTGGGTGCTTTGGATGCGCGAAACGCATATTCCCGACATCATGGCCAGCGGCAGCTTTATTTCCTACCGGATGTGCCGGCTGCTCGGCCACGAACACGAGGACTCCGAGATTTATGCCCTGCAGTATCTGGTCAAGGACATGACCCATTTAGTGCGCTATCAGCAGGAGTTCGCGCCCAGCCTGCAAGCCCAGCATAAAGCCCGCTACGAGGGGCGGTACGTGGTGTTCCGGACGGTGATGGAGTTGGTGGATCATAATGAGCGGCTTTAGGGGCTGAACAAATTGGCTGACCAGGTCCAGATACCCCCGTTTAGCATTCCTTTATGCCTATTATTGGCAGATTTAAGGATGCATTGCCTTCATTGCTTATGAAAATACTCATGTACCGCCGCACCCCGCGTCGAAACGTGCAGTTTTTCATAGATATGCCGGCAATGGGTCTTCACCGTATATTCGGAAATATGCAGGCGGTCGCCGATTTGTTTACAAACCACGCCTTCGCGTAACAGGTCAATAACTTGCTTTTCCCGCTCGGAAAGCGGGTCTTCCAGGAAGTTTTTGCTGTTCACCTGGATCTGGTGAATCCGTTCCAACACCTTGCGGGCAATCTGGGCACTCATCGGCGAACCGCCTTCGTGGAGTTCCCGAATCGCTTCGATAATTTTGGCCGGCGTGGTGCTTTTCAGCAAATAACCGGTAGCGCCGGCTTCGAGGGCATGAAAAATCTTGTCTTCGTCTTCATAGACGGTGAGCATCATAAATTGCATCTGGGGGTACAGATTCTTGAGCTGGATGATGACTTCAATGCCCGATTTGCCCGGCAGGTGAATATCGGTCAACACCACGTCGGGTTTGATTTTTGGCAACTCCCGAATGGCAGTTTCGGCATTCGAAAAGGTTTTTTCGCAATGCAGACCCGGCGTACCGTTCAAGACGATCTCCAAAGCGTTGCGGTACGCATCCACATCTTCAATGACGGTAATCCGGATATGTTCCATCCCATTTGGTTTGGTAAAATAAAACAAAGATGCAGGTTTTACGCCGCTGTAAGGCATACTGCTTTCGGGGGATACTGGAATTAGTATTATAGCCTAATATGCGTATGTTTGTTATGGAAACAAGGTCCCTACCATGCGAAAAACTGCTACACTGCTCTGCGCTTTCCTGAGTTATTCACCCCTGTTGTGCGGACAAATCCCCACCGAAGGACTGGTGGCCTATTGGCCATTCAATGGAAATGCGCAGGATGAAGGTCCGCATCACCTGCGTACCATCCCGCATAACGTGGCCTGGGCGGAAGACCGCTTCGGCCACCCCAATAGCGCCCTGCTGCTCGATGCCGATCAGGCTTACCTGGAGGTGCCGGATGACCCGGCATTACACCTCTATAGCTTTACCTATTCTTTTTGGATATGGGTAGACCAGCCGGTAAAGGAAGATGTTTTTTATATCAGCAAAAGGATGGAAAAACCGGATGGAAAATTTTCCATTACTATTTACAGCCGGTATTCGTCTCTCAATACATTTGTCAGTAGTCCGGTAGCGGGCGAAACCTACCTGCGTTCTTCGCTCTGGCTACCGAAAGTACGTACCTGGCATAACATCACTGTAGTCGGTGAATACAGCAACGTTGATTACATTATTTACCTGGACGGGATACCATCCGGACGAGTAGATCTAAACGTGGTACAAGGTTATGACAGCCTGCCCCTGACCATTGGCGTAATGAAATATAAGGAGATCAAAGAGGGGTTTATGAAAGGCAGAATAGATGATATCCGGATCTATAAAAGCGGGTTGAGTGCGGCTGAAGTGCAAGCCCTTGCCGCGGACCGCCGGGAAGCCAAGGCGCTGGGCACCGACTGGATGAAGCGGGAACTGCCCGATGGACGTTATGTGGCGCTGTATACGGAAAAGAATAAGGAAATTTCCGGTACTCCCTTTCCCTTTGAATTAAAGCGCCGCCGCCCGCTTTGGCAAAATGGCTGGTTTATTGCCGGTAGTCTGGTCCTGACCTGCCTGCTTACCCTGTTTATATTCCAAAGCCAACAACGGCGCAAAGCCCTTCTGCGGAAACTTAGCCTGGATAAATTCAAAGCCGTCGAGCAGGAGCGTTCCCGCATCGCCCGGGATTTGCACGATGACCTGGGTTCCGGTCTGAGCGCCATTGGTCTGCTCACCGAAGTGGCCCGGCAGAAATCGAATAGCCACGATCTGGATGCCGAGATATTGCAAATGGCCAACACTTCCGCCGAGCTGTCCTACAAAATCCGCGAAATTATCTGGCTGGTCAGTGCCCGCTTTGACAACCTGGAAAATCTGATCAGTTACCTTAACCATTATGCAGTCGATCTTTTTGCGGATACGCCCACGTTGATGGAGGTGCATTTGCCGCTGCACATCCCCGTAGTCAGGCTGGAAAGCGAGCAACGCCGCGCCTTTTTTAACGCTGCGAAAGCAGCCTTGCACCTTATGCAGCAACGGGCAGTGCCTTACCTGAAAATGGAATTTTCGGAAAGTCAGTCCTGCCTGCTGACGCTGCGTTTCCCCGGCCCCGACGTTTTTCTACAACGAGAGATGGAACCCCGTGCGGCCTTCAATCAGGCCATCCAAAAATTGGAGGAAGTGGGCGGCAGTGTCTGCGCGGACAACCGGGAGCAGGCCAGTTTACAATTCATGCTTCCCCTTCCAATAGTATGAAGGACGATCTGATTTTATGGTTCTTCCTCGTTTCCCCGCTGATGGCCGCTGCTCAACCTCAGGAGGACGGCCCGATATTACATTACACGGATAATTGGGGCCGCGACCACTCCGGATACGAACAGGCGGGACTTTGGAATAATGTTCGGACCGCGCCCGGATTACCGGGGATATTCGACAGTTCTTTTTATTTTAATGGTTCAGACAGTTATATCGAAGTAAAGCCGTCCCCAACCCTGAATGCCGGTAAAAGCCTGACCATTTCGCTTTGGTGCAACCCCGAAATTTTGCCGCCCGTAAATGCACTGTATTACCTGGTCAATAACTGCAAATACCCCCGTTTGGATGTAGGAATGTGTATAGAAATCAGAACCGCCGATTTTATATTTTATCATTCCAATGTCAACTCTGTAGCCAGCAAAATTGGACTGGGCAAAACGGTTTTTCTTAAAAAGAATACCTGGTATCAGGTTACAGCGGTGGCAGATGCGGAAAAAAAGAAAATGCGTATTTATTTAAACGGTGTTTTTAGTAATTCGCTGGCCATCAATTTATTTACGGCCTTGCCCAAAGACCGGCCACTGACCATAGGCTGTGCCTATACC
>JBKJKS010000065.1:0-7538 GCA_046597295.1 Saprospiraceae bacterium | reverse complement strand
GCGCAATGAGGGCAGATAACGCCTCCTCCCGGGCCGTATTGTCCGCCGTGGGCAGCAGCACCGGCGAGTCGCCGGCGTCTTTGGTAAGTTTGGCTTTGAGGTCGAGGATAATTTGCTTGGCCGTTTTCGCACCGATACCCTTCACGCGTTGCAGGACGTGGGCCTGCTCGCCGATCACGGCGCTGCGCACTTCGTCGACGGACATGGCCGAGAGGATGAGCTGGGCCGTGGTGGCTCCCACACCGGTGACGCCGATGAGCTGCAGGAAGAGGCTGCGTTCGGTCTGCGTGGCGAACCCGTACAGCGTATGGGCATCTTCCCGCACGAGCAGGTGGGTGTAGAGGGTGCTGCGCTCCTGGCCCTGAATGGCCGTACAGGTACTGAGCGGTATGTTGACATGGTAGCCACTCCGTTTACGTCCAACACGACGTAGTTGGGGCTGCGATAGACGATTTCTCCTTTCAGGTAGGCGTACATGCGGCTGATTTAAGGTGGCCAGTATGGAAAATTTTAAGGGCGGCAAAGAACGGGAGAAAATGATGGTGGAGAGCAGTGTTTATTGCGATTAATGGTCGTCATCCCAGGCAGGTTCTTGATTATGGCGGCTCATACTGCCGGCTGGAAAGTCCTACCTTGCCGCCAAATCATCCGGTCCTATGTTCCGTTCGCCCGTCCGTGCTACGCTCGCCCCCGGCCTCGCCGTCTATGCCATGCTGGCCATCCTGGCCCTGGTATTCTACCGGGAACGCACGATATTTACCGACGTGGCTTTTCACACCGTGATGATTTTGAAGGAGAAAACGTTTTTTATTCAGAATCAGCGCTTTGTGGCGATTTTTTCGCAAATATTCCCCCTGGCCGCCGAGCGCCTGCACCTGCCGCTTAAAGGTGTCCTGACCGCCTACTCCCTGGGCTTCATCGTGTATTACTGCGCTGTTTTTGTAGCCTGCACCGCCTGGCTGCGGCAATGGCAGATGGGTCTGGTCATGCTGTTGCTGTCTACCCTGCTGGTGACCGATACCTTCTACTGGGTGCAATCGGAACTGCCCCAGGGCCTGGCGCTGCTGGTGTTCATTTTTGCGCTGCTCCTGCGCGGACATACGCCCGAAGGACTGAGCGGCTGGCAACTGGGCTTATTGTTCGGGCTGTGGTTTACCGTGCTTTTTGCCCATCCGATGCTGCAGTTCCCGGTCTTCTTTCTGCTGTTGTTCTTTGCGCAAAGGAATGCGGCAACCGCCCGCATCCATCCAACCTTATGGGTAGCCTCGGCGGTTTTTGTTGCCTTTATTCTATTAATCAAAAACAAAATCCTGGGTCCGGCCAAGTACGATACGGAGGCCATGGAACGCCTGGATAATCTGTACAATCTCTATCCCCATTATCTCCATCTGCCCTCCAACCGGGATTTTATGCACTGGTGCCTGGGCGATTATTTCCTGCTCCCCCTGACATTCCTAGCATTGATCGTTTTTTACACCTGGCAAAAAAGATGGTATAAACTGCTGATCACCAGCACTTTCTTTCTGGGTTACCTCTTACTGGTCAATGTCTCTTTTGCCAATGGCGACCGGCGGTTTTATTTAGAAAACCTGTACTTACCCCTGGTGCTCTTTGTAGCCGTCCCTTTTGCCTTCGATCTGTTGCCTTATATATTGACGCAGCAAAAGGAAAACCCGGTGCGGACCAAATGGGCCTTCGGCGCCCTGGCCTTCCTGCTGGTTATCCGGCTGTTCCAGATCACGGCGGCGCACCAGCCCTGGACCGACCGGCTCGAGTGGGAGCGGCAGCTGCTATCGTCTACCGCCGCCTTAGCCCAACCCAAAATCATCCTCCCGGAAAGCCAGGTGCCCATGGACAAACTGATCATCAGCTGGGGCACCTCCTTCGAGTTCATGCTGCTTTCCTCCCTGGAAAGTCCTGACCGGACGCGGATGATCGCCGTCGATGAGGATCCAGGCCACCTGCAATGGGCAGCCGATAAGCGCCGGGCCATCATCACTGAATGGTACGTGTGGGACTATGACGAATTACCCAAACGCTATTTTCACCCGCAGGATACCTCGCTGTACGACCTGCGGAAATAGTGAACATTCCGGAGGGTCATTTAGGTACGGCCACCGGCGTCTTGAGGTGCTTGTCCAGAAAGGCCAGTACCCCGCTGTAGCCCCGCATTTCGTTTTCCTTTTTCACGAAGCCATGACCTTCATCGGAAAAGACGACGTATTCCACCGGCACCATGTTTTTGCGCAGGGCCGCCACGATTTCGTCGGATTCCACCTGCAGTACCCGCGGGTCGTTAGCCCCCTGCAGGACCATGACCGGGTTTTTTACCTTTTCGGCATGGAACAGCGGGGAAATATTGTAGAGCCGGACCGAGTCGGCGGTGGTGGGGTCGCCCAGTTCGGCGTAGAGCGCTTTGCGGAACGATTCCCAGTAGGGCGGTACCGATTTCAGCGTCCGCAGCCAGTTGGTCACCCCAAAAATATCCACCCCCACTTTAAATTCCTCGGGATGAAAGGTCATGGCGGCCATGGTCATGTAGCCGCCGTAAGAGCCGCCGATGATGCCGATTTTCGTCGAGTCGATGTAATTTTGCGCCTGCAAATACCGCTTGCCGTAAATGCAGTCCTGCAGGTCTTTTTCGCCGTGGTTCTTGTCGTCCATTTTGTAAAAAGACTTGCCGTAGCCGCTGCTGCCCCGGTTGTTGACGGCGAGCACCGCGTAGCCGTGATTGACCAAGTATTGAATAAAAGCCGAATAACCGACCCGTGACTGCCCGCCCGGACCGCCGTGCACCCACACCAGCGCGGGGACTTTATTGGCGGAACTCGCCGTCAGGGGTTTGTAATAAATGGCCGGCACTTCCACCCCGTCGAACGACTTGTACCGAACCACGGTCGCGGCGGCCAGGTCGTCGGGATTGATTTCCGCGTTGAGGTTGGTGGTGAGGCGCTGCAGTTTTTTGGTTTCAAAATGGTAGGTGTAGAGGTCGTTGGGAGAGGTGGAAGTGCCCACGCTGAGGCGCATGATCTTTTCGCTGGGCGCGATGTTCACCGCCACCACGTCGCCGTCGGGAATGGCAGGGAAAGCGACTTCCTGCCCCGCCGCATCGCGGATGAGCAGCTTGTTCTTGCCGTCCTCGTTAATGCCGATCACCCGGTATTTTCCATTTTCAGATTCGTAGCTGTACATCACGTCCCAATTCGTTTCATAAGCGGTTTTGCGCGCGCCGCCCGCCAGGTCGTAGTGCACCAGATAGCTGAACTCTTTGTCGATATCGGCGGTGTAAAAAAATGCTTTGCCGTCCGCACTAAAGCCGGAAGCACCGTGATTACCCGGTTTGCCCGCTTCGGATATTTCTTTTAACTGCCTCGTTTTCAGATCATACAGGAAGAGTTGGTTTTCGCTGGTCGTGATGGACCGCTCCAGGGCCAGGTAATTGCCGTCGCGCGAAATACTCCCGATATTATAGCCGTCTTTATTTTCATACACCAGTACCGGCTTCCAGACGCCCACCTCCATGCGATACACGTCGAAGTAGCGTTCATCGCGTTTATTGGAGGTGTAGAAAAAGGCTTTTTTGTCCTTCGTCCATTCCATAAAGCCGGTCTTTTCTTTGGGCGCGGGGGTCAGGTCCTGGACGCTGCTGTCCGTTTTCAGCAGATAAATATGATCAATTTCGTTGCCGCCTTGGTCGGCCGAGTACAGTACGTCGTTGGTGCCCGGTACGTAGTCGATGGCAAAAATGGACTCGGTCGTCGAGTGGGTCAGCGCCTTTTTGGAGCCGTCGGCAATGTTGATTTCGTAAAGGTTGAAAATACCCGATTCATTGGTATGCACCAGTAACTTCTGCTCGTCGGGCGAAAACAAACCCGCGCCAGTGGACTTGGTCTTGTAGAATTGCTCGATGCTGTACTGCTTGATTTCTTTGGGTGGTGCCGGGGCCTTCTCCTGTTGGCAGGCAGCACCGAAAAGCACGAATGAGAGGAAGATAAAGAGCTGTTGCATAGCGTTTTAGTTGGTTAGGAAATTTTGGTGAAAGGTATCCTGTAATTCCGTTATTGTGACAATTTGGACAAAAAGCATCTCTGGCCCTTCGGAAATTTTTTTACTGTTGCCTGAACGCTTCCTTCAAAGGGAGCGTTTATGTTGACAAATTTGTCTACCTTTGTAGGCTGATGGAACGCGTAACCCAAAATGGCAAAACCTTCCTGGTTGGATACCATACGCAAGAATGGCGGGCATCCATGGTTCTTGAACAACCTATACCATGTACCGCCTCTAATGCTTGGCTTGGAATAGGTTATTATTTCTGGACGGATTTGGAATTTGCTCATTACTGGGGTAAAGATTGCAAATTGCGTACGGGTGCCTATGATATCTATAGAGCTTCATTAGATGTCGAAAAGTGTATTAATGCTGTTTTTGACGAAGAAGGCTATTTTTTCTTTCGGCGAAAAGTAGAGTCGACGATTCGCTATTTTTCAGAAAATGATCAGGAAGTGACTCTGCAAAAAGTGCATCGTTTTTTGGCCGACAATGTTTGGAGGAAACTAGGAGTTACAGGTATAATCTATGATGACCTTCCTTCAAATCCTCGAAACAAAGACAGAATTTATTCTGAAATACCCAACTTGTATTACAAAAAACGGATACAAGTTGTGCTGTTTGAAACTAAAAACATCCATAATTTTTCAATTACTCTTCAGGAACAATCCTAACCTTTTTCAATATGCTTAATTACAGCGTACTAGAGTCGCTATTTGACGAAATTATGTCCGGATTCTCCAAAGAGGATATAGATAATTGGTTGGCATTTGATGCTGAAAGGGAAATGCTTGATCGCCTTCAACAAGGCGAAATGGTCATTACTTTTCATAGTATTCCTGTTACTAAACTTGTAGATGTACGAGAAATTTTTGTACAGGAGTTTTTATCAACAGAAGACGTTTACCCCTTAGCAGCATGATCTGATGAAGATTCGACTTATTGATATTCAATTTACTGATATTGACTGTCATGTAAAGAAATTTGACAAAGAAATCACCGCCGAGTTAGAGACGACTTTAGGGATAGTAATAGGCATGTCTGAGACAGACGAGAATCAGTTTGCAGTGATATTCGAAATTGGTTTAGCTAACAAACGTAAAACTTTCAAATTTAAACTGAAAGCAACAGCGCATTTTGAATCTGGCGAAAAAATAACATCAAATTTTGCCACCTCTCCATTTGCCCGCATTAATGCACCTGCTATTGCTTTTCCCTATGTACGTACATTCATATCGAACTTCACGTTGAACATAGGGTACAATCCGGTCATGCTTCCCTCTTTTAATTTTGTGGAAATGGCAAAGGAATTCACAAAGGAACTTCAGCCTTAGTCCTTGTTTCCCTAATGCCTTTTCATTTCTAATGTATTAATTTTACTGCCTTGTGCTGTAAAATCGCTCTACTTTTGCCCCTTTCTTTCACAAACCGCCCCCTCCGTTCGTATGGAGCACGGGCACCCGCCCTTTGTATCGGTGGGCTAAAACATCCTTTTTTATGATCAACATCACTTTCCCCGATGGCAACATTCGTCCGTATGCCGCCGGCGTGACCGCATTAGACGTGGCGAAAAGCATCAGCGAGGGCCTCGCCCGCGTCATCCTGGCCGCCACCGTGAACGGCGAGGTGCGTGACCTCAACCGCCCGATTACCTCGGATGCCACCATTAAGTTCCACAAATGGGACGACAAAGAGGGCAAACAAACCTTTTGGCACTCCTCTGCCCACCTGCTGGCCGAAGCGCTGGAAGCGCTGTACCCCGGCACCAAGTTCGGCATCGGCCCGGCCATCGACAACGGCTTTTACTACGACGTGGACACTGGCGACCGTACCCTCACGCCCGCCGACCTGCCGGCCATCGAACAAAAAATGCTGGAACTGGCCCGCAACAAGAGCACTTATACCCGCACCGAAGTGCCGAAGGCCGAAGCGCTGCAATTTTTTCAGGAGAAGAATGACGAATACAAAATCGAACTGCTGGAAGGCCTGGAAGACGGGAAGATCACTTTTTACCAGCAGGGCAACTTCGTGGATCTCTGCCGGGGACCGCACCTGATGTCCACCGAGAACATCAAAGCGGTGAAGCTGCTCAACCTGGCCGGGGCCTACTGGCGCGGCGATGAGAAGCGCAAGCAGCTCACCCGCATCTACGGCATCACCTTCCAGAAGCAGAAGGAACTCGAAGAATACCTCACCCTGCTGGAAGAAGCCAAAAAGCGCGATCACCGCAAGCTGGGCGCGGAACTGGAACTGTTCATGTTCAGCGAGAAAGTCGGTTCCGGCCTGCCGCTGTGGCTGCCCAAAGGCACGGCCGTGCGCCAGCGCCTGGAAGATTTTTTGAAGAAAGAACAGATCAAGCGCGGCTACCAGCCGGTGATCACGCCGCATATCGGTTCCAAAAAACTCTACGTTACTTCCGGCCACTGGGATAAATACGGCGCGGACTCCTTCCAGCCCATCCACACGCCGCAGGAAGGCGAGGAGTTCCTGCTCAAGCCGATGAACTGCCCGCACCACTGCGAAATCTATGGCTACCGCCCGCGCTCCTACCGCGAACTGCCGGTGCGCATCGCCGAATTCGGTACGGTGTACCGCTACGAGCAATCGGGCGAACTGCACGGCCTGACCCGCGTACGCGGCTTTACACAGGACGATGCCCACATCTTCTGCACCGAAGACCAGCTCAAAGACGAGTTCCTCGGCGTACTGGACCTGACCCGCTACGTGCTGGCCAAACTGGGCTTCGATAACTTCACCGCCCAGATCAGCCTGCGCGATCCGGAGAACAAGGTGAAGTACATTGGCTCCGATGAGGTCTGGGAAAAAGCCGAGCGCGCCATCATCGAGGCGACCGAGGAAACCGGTCTGCAGACCACCCGGGTGCTCGGCGAAGCGGCCTTTTACGGCCCCAAACTGGACTTTATGGTCAAAGATGCGCTGGGCCGTTCCTGGCAGCTGGGTACCATCCAGGTGGACTACAACCTGCCCGAACGCTTCAACCTGAAGTATATCGGCGCCGACAACCAGGAGCACCAGCCGGTGATGATCCACCGCGCGCCCTTCGGCAGCATGGAACGCTTCATGGGCGTGCTGATCGAGAACTGCGCGGGCAAATTCCCGCTCTGGCTGTCGCCGGAGCAGTTTGCCATCCTGCCGGTCTCCGACAAGTTCATCGAGTATTCCATGCAGGTGAAAGCCCAGCTGGAAGCGCAGGACCTGCGCGGCATCGTCGACGACCGCAACGAGACCATCGGCCGCAAGATCCGCGATAACGAACTCAAGCGCATTCCCTTCCTGCTCATCGTGGGCGAAAAGGAGCAGGAGGCCGGGACCGTCGCCGTGCGCAAGCAGGGCGAGGGAGACCAGGGGGCTTTGAGCGTGGATGGGTTTGCGGAGATGTTGACCGCTATGCTGTAACGCCGACTTTACCCGGCCAGTGATAATGACCGACTGAAGTCGGTGTCACAACCGGCGCGGGGCGAAAACCTGGC
>JBKJKS010000661.1:0-9536 GCA_046597295.1 Saprospiraceae bacterium | reverse complement strand
CATACTTAACCTTTTGACCAACCGATTTATCGGTTTAGGGCAAGTCAAGCCAAAAAACCGATAAATCGGTTGGGCCTGGCCGTTTTTGACGCATAGCCCACGAATGAATTTGTGGATTTAAAATCACAATCGAATGATTATTAACACGTAACAAGCACAATAAAAACGTACTTTATGAGCAACAGGTTGTTGTCTCACTCCCTTACGCTTTCCCCACCTACCAGCGCTGCCACGTCCTCCCGGACGAGACTGCGAAAGACGAACCACAGCAGACCCAGCCCGAAGACCACCGCTTTCAGCCCCAGCACCGGCCAGAAATCGCCCTGCACCTGGCCCGCCAGCCAGGTGGCTACCACCGCCGGCAACAGGCCGATCACTACCCGGATCGCCGTACGCAGCACCGGCGCCAGCTGCAGGCCGCATTGCCGGGCCAGCCAGGTCAGCATGGTCAGTTCCAGCCCGAACTTGACCGCTACGCGGCTCCATGCGGCGGCGGACAGGGTCGGCTGCAGGGTCAGAAAAAAGGCCAGCGCCAAATTCAGCGCCAGGGTAAAGGCCAGCATCCAGACCAATAAGAGTTGCGGGCGGCCCAGTCCTTTGAGCAGCTCCGGAAAGGGCACGGCGACCGTGCGGACCAGTCCGGCTACACTAAAGATCACCAGCAGCGGCGCTGCCGGCAGCCACGCAGCACCAAAGCATAACTGGATGATTTCTACGGAGAACAAGGCAATACCGGCATAGACCGGCAGCAACAGCAGCAGCGCTTGGGTGGCCGTACGGATAAAAATAGCCTGTATCCGGGCCATGTCGGTGCGGAGCCGGGCATACCAGGGAAAAGTGACCCGGGTGATCATGTAACCCAGCCGGGCGGTGGGCAGCAGCAGCAGGGTGAAAGCCAACTGATAATAGCCCAGCGCCGTCGTACCCAGCCATTTGCCCACGATGAGTTTATCCAGGTAGTTGGCTAAAAAATCGGCCCATCGCGCGCTGAGGTCGAAGAAGCCGAAGCGCAGGTAGGGCCAGACGCTGCGTAAAGAGCTCGTTTTCCATAAATTGACCGGCTGCAGGGTATGCGCAGCCAGCAAATAACCCACGGTCGCCAGGGCACAGCGCAGCACGAAGCCCAGCGCCATGGCCCAGGGTCCCCAGCCCAGGGTCGCCAGCGCGACCGTGCAGAGCAGTGCGCCGCTCCAGGCCGTTATTTCAATGAAGGCCAAAGCACGAAACCGCAGGGCACGGGTGAGCAGGGCGGCCTGCTGTTCACCGAAGGGCGTCAGCAGCAGCGCCAGGCCCTGCACCAGCAGCAGCCCGGCCAGGTCCGGACGCGCATAAAAACCGGCCAGGACCGGCCCCAGTGCCCACAGCAGCCCAAACAACAGGACGCCCAGCGCCAGGTTGATCCAGGCCAGGGTGGCCAGCATCGCCGAAGAGGTCTGGCGGGCCTGCACGATGGCCTGGCTCAGGCCGGCTTCGGCCAGGGGGCTGAGAAAACCGATCACCGTGGCCGCCAGCGCGTAGTCGCCGACACCGGCGGGGCCGGCCAGCCGGGCAAACAGCAGCATTTGCAAGATTTGGAGGATCGTCGCTCCCACCGAACCGACCGCCGACCACCGCAGGCCCCGGCGATAAGCGGCGTCCAGACCGGAAGGCCCGGTATCCGGTTCGGGTACTGGCTGGGCCATGGGTCAACGGGACTAAAAAGTGAGGAAGCCGGAATTAAACCGCCTGCAGCGGGCTGCCGGCCAGCACTTCCCAGGTATGATCGCCCAGCAGCCGCACGGTGGCCAGGAACTCATAGGGTTGCTTACGGCCCCACTCGTCGGGCGAAATCATCGACAGCAGGTGCTGGCCGTCGACTTTGCGCTGGTAAAGGTGATAAATATGGTGGATCACCGGTTGGAATGGCACCTCGGCCTGATAAATGACCTCGGAAATGGTCATTCGAGAGGAAAGCGATTTAGCCTGGTTCACCAGCGTCTCCATCTGACGGCGCAGCTGCTCCATCTGGCGATCGGTCTGGTCGTACATCGCCGTCATGGCGTTGCCTCGGATGCGGCCTTTGTCCTCCGGTCGAATGACGGCCCCGCCCGCCGTATGCGCATAGGGCAGCAGGCCGGGGTTTTCAGCGACCTTATCCGGGTCGATCGGGTTGACGAACGCATCGTCATGGCGCGGTTTTTTCTCAGTTGCCATAGCGCAAAAGTAAACACACTGCCCGGCTCCTTGTTTTGCCCACCCGTTTTTCCGTCGCCTGGCGTATAAAATTCACGTTATAAAGCCATCCCTGATGTTTGTGTTCCGATATTTCGCCTGTATTTGTATCCTGTCTTTTTTTGCCTGCCAATCGAAAATGGAGCAACCTGTCCTGCCCGAACCCGTCGTGGAAATACCCGGCGATTCCACCCTGAAAATTCTGGCCCTCGGCGATTCGTATACCAAAGGAGAAAGCGTGGCATTCGCTAAAAACTTTCCCAACCAGTTAACCGACAGCCTGCAGGCCGACGGCTGGAAGATAGCGCATACCCGCATCATCGCGCAGACCGGCTGGCGGACGGATCAACTCCAAACGGCCATTGCGGGCGCCCAGCTGCAGGACAGCGTCTACGATCTGGTCATGCTGTGTATCGGGGTGAACAACCAGTATCAGAACGGGAATTTCAACACGTATAAAACCCAGTTCGAACAACTGTTGCAAACCGCGCTGGTCCGGGCGGGCAACCGCAAAGAGCGCGTTTTCGTGGTCTCCATCCCCGACTGGGCCTATACATCCTACGGGCAGAATTTTTCCAAGCCGCCCGAACAGATTTCCCAGGAAATCGACCAGTACAACCAGGCTAATCGCAGTATTACGGAGCAGTACGGCATAGCGTACGTGTCCATCACCGACGTGTCGCGGCGGGGTCTGGCGCAGCCGGATCTGGTGGCCGTCGATGATCTGCACCCTTCTGCGGTCCAATACACGGAATGGGTTCAACTGCTGCTGCCCTTCGTCCGGGAGGCGTTGAAGAAGTAGTCGAAAGCCCTTTATCATAGCCCTTTTTGCCGATCAGCTGTTTTGCTGATTGCCGCTTGGCATTCACCCAGACTGCCGTACTTTGCCCGCCTAAAAATTTTCCACGGCATGAAAATAAGTACGACGATCTGGTTGGTCCTTCTCAGTGTACTGGTGGCAGCGGGACTGCATCTTTTGCCCGGCGCCGGCGTGGCCGTCGACCCGCTGCTGCTGCTGGGCGCCCGCTGGCTGGCTATTGCGGCGATGTGCTGGTACGGCTGGCAGAACCGTACGCTCAACGTCTGGATCCTGATCAGCATGGTCATCGGTTTCGAGGTCGGTCTGGACATGGGTAAGGCGGCCAAGGATTTCGATATCCTGAGTTCGATTTTCATTCGCCTGATCAAAACGGTGGTCGGACCACTGCTCTTCGCCACCCTCGTGGTCGCCATTGCCGGGCAGGAAAACGCCAAGCAGATGGGCCGCATCGCCGCCAAAGCGTTCACCTATTTTCTGATCGCCACTTCCATTGCCCTGGTGGTGGGCCTGCTGGCCATCAATTATACCCAGGCGGGCATGGGTATTCAGCGGGAAGAAAGCAGCACGGTGATACTGCCCATCACCGATCTGCAAGCCTCCGTGGATGCCAAGAAAAACGAGGCGCAATTCCTGTACAACGAAAAGATCGTCACCCTCAAACCCGCACCGACCCGGCTGGACTGGAAATATACCGTGCTGCACACCTTTCCGGAGAACGCGGCGAAGATGTTTTATGAGAATGCCATCCTGCAGATTGTGGTGTTCAGCCTGCTCTTCGGCCTGGGGCTGCGGCAAGTCTCGGCAGAGCACCGCCGGCCGATGCTGGAATTCAGCGAATCCCTGTCCGAGGTGATGTTCAAATTCGTGGGCTTCATCATGTATTTCGCCCCTTTTGCGGTGGGCGGCGCGCTCGCTTCCATCATTGGCGACAAAGGACTGGGCATCATGGTGAACCTGGCTAAACTACTCGGTACGCTTTACGTGGCGCTGTTCATATTTATCCTGCTGGTCTTCATTCCGGTGCTGCTTTTTTTTAAGATTCCCATCAAAAAATTCTTCCAGGCGGTGTATGAGCCCGCATCCCTGGCCTTTGCGACGGCCAGCTCGGAAGCGGCCCTGCCGCAGGCCTTGAAAGCGATGGAACGCTTCGGCGTGCCGCGTAAAATCGTCTCTTTCGTGCTGCCAACGGGCTATAGTTTCAACCTGGACGGTTCTACGCTGTACCTCGCACTGGCCTCTATCTTCTGCATCCAAGCGGCGGGGCTGAGCGACCAGTTCACCTGGGACAAACAGCTGCTCATCATGGGCACACTGCTGCTGACTTCCAAGGGCGTGGCGGCCGTACCGCGCGCTTCGCTGGTCATCCTGACGGCTACGGTGGGGCAGTTCGGCATCCCCGAGTGGCCTATCGCGGTCATCCTGGGCGTGGATGCGCTGATGGATATGGGCCGCACTTCCGTCAATCTCATCGGCAACTGCCTGGCTTCGGCGGTGGTGGCCCGGTGGGAAGGGGAGTTTGATGATGCGAAGGCGATGGAGGGGTAAGGAGTGGATCAATTTGGAAAAATCCCAAACGGGCTCTACTTCGTACGTATAGCACTGGCGGACCATACCACCTGGGTACGGCCGATTTTTGTCGCGCCTTAACTGGCACGTTACGCCCTTTTTTTCTTCCCAGCCCCAGCACCGCGTACAATCTGCCCGTTCCCACTTCCTTTTTCACCGTAAAATTTACAAAAATGACCAAAGTTGGATTGCTCGTCAGGCTGGTCGCCAAGCCTGGCAAAGAGCAGCAAGTAGCCGATTTCATCCAGGGTGCCCTGCCGTTGGCCCAGCAGGAGCCGGACACCACCACGTGGTACGCCATCCGCATCGACCAGTCCACCTTCGGGATTTTCGACACCTTCCCGCATGATGCCGGCCGGCAGGCCCACTTGGCGGGTCCGATCGCCGCTGCCCTGATGGCCAATGCTGCCGAGCTCCTGGCCGAACCGCCGAAAATTGAGCCGGTCGATGTATTGGCTTCGAAATAGACGTGTTCTTTTCCCCATCAGACGAATGTCCGGCGAGCACGCAGCTCACCGGACATTCTGCTTTTGGCGCATTTTCCGGCCATTTTTTTTACGCTGCACTTTATCGCCACCGGTTACCTTTGTGACTTCTTTTGACTTAAAATTTTCGTGATGAACAACAGCCCTCTTTTTATTGCCCTCCTCGTCGGCATGTCCGTGCTTTCCGCCTGCCAGAATGATGCCCCACAACAGGCCGCGCCGCCGGTCGGAGAAACTACCCAGCCGACCCCTGCGCCGCAAGACCAAACTGCTCCGGTGGCCATGCCGCCCTCGAACGCACCCGCTGGTGGCAGCGCTACCGTGCCACAGACCATGCAGCGCCAGGCGGCTCCGGCGGTAGCAGTGCCACCACCGTCGGGTGCCACGGCCGCTGGCATGAATCCACCCCATGGTCAGCCGAACCACCGCTGCGATATTGCCGTGGGCGCGCCATTGGATAGCAAGCCTGTACCCAAGCCACAGTAAGGGCAATAGAAGGGGGCGTTACAGCGGAGCGGGCTGCGGATGAGCGAAGCCCTGTTTCAGCATAAACATCGACATCGCCAGTACGGGCAAAAAATTCAGGACCGCCAGCAAAAGGCCATCCCGGAAGTTGACTGCCGTCATCTGGCCTTTCGCCTGCAGCAGGATGCAGTCCACGATGACCCGACCCGCCAGAAATCCGCCCCAGAGCAGAAATCCCCAACTGACCCAGGTATTGACATTGGGTAGTATTGCCGGCATGGGGGCATTGCCTAGTTGAAAATAGAGATACGTGCCGATGTAAAAGCACATGAAGGCGTACTGGATGAAGTACATGGTGATTTTGTTAATGATGGCTTAGGAAAGTTGTTCAGGCCTAGTTCCAGCGGTTGCCCCCGCTCAACATCACCACACCCAGGTACAGGGCATAGGGCAAAGCCAGCACCAGCGGGATGATTGCGACGGTGATCGCAGCGGATGAACGGTCATGGTTTTTGAAATACAGGCTTCCGGCAATCACCAGCAGAATTGCGGCCAGCAGGAGGATCCACAGCAGGATGAATTTCATCGGCTGACCGCCGGAGTAACGGCCAAAGAACTGGCCCATGAATTCCCGGTAGGCGAACAGGGCGATGAGCACATCCAGGAGCCACAGGCACCAGAATAAAATCAGGGATGTTTTCGACATGGCATCATTTTAACAAGTCGGGGCCAAACTACGCCAGGCGGTTAAAATCGGGCCGCTTTCTTTTACGCTGTCGCTTGTTTCTTCACGCGACCTGTCCAGCGCAACTCGATCCCGCGCCGGCCGTGCATCCGTAACAGTGTTGATTGAGGATGATGGTGCGGTTTTCCAGCGCCACCTTATCGAAATCGCGGAGGTGGCTGATCCCAGCTATTTTCAGATCGAGCATCTGGTTAAAATCGCAGTCGTAGAGGTAACCTTCGTAGCTCACCGAAATGGTGTTGCGGCACATGACACCGGCCACTGCGCCGGGGTTGAACGCCTCCAGCAGGGTTTGCATGTAGCTTTCATAGTGTCCCGTTTCCATCAGGTAGTCCAGGAATCGACTGATGGGCATATTCGTAATAGCGTACAGGCTGTTGAACTCGATGCCGTACTTGCGGCGCAGCTGGCGCTTAAATTCCGCCTCCAGCGTGGCCTGATTGCCGGGCAGAAAGGTGCCGGTGGGATTGTAGACCAGATTGAGGTGCAGACCGGTACCCGGCTGGGCATAGCCAACCCCATTCAGCAGTTGCAGCGCCTTGATCGAATCTTCGAACACCCCGTCGCCGCGCTGGCTGTCGGTGCGCAGGGCGCTGTAGTGCGGTAAAGACGACACGATTTCCACCCCACGATCGGCAAAGAACTGCGGCAGGTCGCGGTACTTCGGGTTGGCCATAATGATCGTCAGATTGCAGCGGTTGATGACGTGCTTGCCGAGCTTGGTGCATTCGTCCACAAACCAGCGGAAATTCGGATTCATTTCCGGAGCGCCGCCGGTGATGTCTACCGTCGGAATATCGTAGCGGCGGAGCACATCGAGGCATAACTCGAAAGTCTCGCGGGTCATGTTTTCGGCCTTTTTATCCGGTCCGGCGTCTACATGGCAGTGGGAGCAGGTCTGGTTGCAAAGTTTGCCGACGTTCATCTGGAAAATGTCGATCTGCGTCGGCATGATGCGCCCGTCCGGAAAATCGGCCTGGCGTATTTTATCGGCGAACTGTGGAAACTGGGCGTCCTTCAGCTCTTTGCTGTTCAGCACTTTCAATTGAAAAAACGTAGACGCTAATTCGCTGTGACGAGCGGTGAGCGACTTGGTGCGCTGATGGATAGCCATGGAAGGGTTAGTGGTTGACGGTTATTGGTTATTGAAAGTACTGGAAACTGCACCACAACAAGTCTATTGGTAAATAGTTATTGGTAGTCATTGGTTTAAAGACTTAACACACAGGGTCTTATTGATATGGACTACTACTTTCCTGGTAACCAATAACGGATAACCAATAACCAATAACCAAATCACATCGTCATTTCCTTGGCGTGGCCCATCATCTGGGTGGAATACACCAGCGTGGTACCGGCTTTGATGGCGGCAGCGACTTGCACGGCTTCCATCATTTGCTCTTCGTCGGCGCCTTGCCGGAGGCTGGTCGAAGTATAAGCATCGATGCAGTAAGGACACTGGATGGCGTGGGCCACCGCCAGCGCGATGAGGGCCTTCTCCCGGGCCGTGAGGGCGCCTTCCTCCATCACGGCATTATACCAGGCGAAAAATTTATCGGCCATTGGTTTCTGCCATTCGCCAATGTTGCCGAATTTTTTGAGGTCGGCCGGATCGAAGTAACTGTTGCTGGTCATGTCCAGAAGGATTTATGCATCATGTACGAAAAGCGGGTGGGTCGGGTTTTCGCGAAAGGAAGCGCAAATAAAATTCAATTTCTCCACAAGCCGCCTGAAATTTGCCGGCACATTAACTGCGCACTACTATGGACCACCTGGCCCTGCCTTCTTTTTCTGCCAACGGCCACCTGCAAGGGGTGGTGGAAATACCTGCCGGTACCAATACCAAATACGAATACAATAAGTTGCTGCTACAATTTCAGCCGGATATGCGCGACGGCCAGCTCCGCCGGGTAAATTTCTTGTCGTATCCCCTGAACTACGGCTTCATACCCTCCACCTGCATGGACAAGGACCGCGGCGGCGACGGCGATCCCCTCGATGTGCTGGTGCTGGCCGAGCACCTGCCCACCGGTACCGTCATCGAGGTGCAACCCATTGGCCTGCTGCTGCTCCGGGACCTCGGTGAACTGGATCACAAGGTACTGGCCATCCCCGTTGATCCGGCCCTGCGCATCATTCGGGCCACGGATTGGCAGTCCTTCCAACGCGACTACGCGGCGGCCCGGCACATCATCGAACAGTTTTTTTTGTACTACGACGGCATCGGGACCATGTTGCTCCTGGGCTGGGGGGATGAACACGCGGCGCTGGCAGAAGTTAAAAAATGGCAGATCAAACCATGAAAACAACCATTTCCGCCGGCGCGCGTTTTTGTGCCACCGCCAAGCCGTCCATGCCTATGTCCGTCAGCCCATCTACCGCTCCAACCGCAGCAGCGCCCACCTCTCTGGAGACGCTGCGCTACGGATTTTTCCGTTCCATCGAAGCGGCAGGCCAGGACTGGGATGCCGCCGCACCGGCCCACGACCTTTTTCTGCAGCGCCGCTACCTCTCCGTCGTGGAGGCCCAACCGCCGGTCGGCATGCGCTTTGGCTACCTGGTTTTTTACCGGGGCAATGATCCGGTGGGCGTAGCACTGTGCCAGATCAAATTTTTCAAGGGCGACGATAACATCAACGACCTGCAGATTGCGACCAAAGACCCCTGCTTTTTCAACGGCCTGGCCCTGTGGTTCAAGCGCTGGGTAGCTGGCCGGGTGGCCGCCGATATCCTCATTTGTGGCAATATGCTGCTGACGGGAGAGCATGGTTATTACTTCGACTACAAAAAAATTGCGCCGGATAAGGCGGCGGTGCTGCTGGAGAAAGCCCTCGATGAGGTGGTGGTCCTGATGGGCCGCGAGGGCGTGAAAATGCCGGTCATACTGGTCAAGGATGTACCGCCGGAGCCGGAGGCGCAGGGCGCCTGGTTCGTGGAAAAGGGCTTTACCGAATTCGATATTCAGCCCAATATGGTACTGGATCTGCCCTTCGATAACTTCGACGCTTACCTGGGCGCGATGTCCACGATATACCGCACCCGCGCCAAACGGGCCCGGAAAAAACTGGACGGCATAGAGCGACGCGAGCTTTCCTTAGCCGACATTCACCGGGAGTTGCCGCGCATCTACGGGCTTTATTGCGACGTGGCGAAAAATGCCGGCTTCAACATGGTGGACCTCAACCAGCACTATCTGCCGGCCCTCAAACGCGATCTGGGTGAACATTTTCGCCTGTTCGCCTAC
>JBKJKS010000466.1:0-4749 GCA_046597295.1 Saprospiraceae bacterium | reverse complement strand
CGCGCCCGCGCTTTTCAGGTGCTGCAGGCCCGGCAGGAGATCCGGCTGGCGGCGCAACGCCTGGACGCCGAAAAGCAGGACCGGCTGATCGTCAATCTACGCCAGCAGGAGATGATCGACCGTGCCCAGCGTTACGCGGACAGTACCCAGCGGGCCCAACAGGTGGAAATACTGGACCTGAAAGTGCGCCAGCAGGGCGCGTTTCAAAAATTCGCTTACGGGCTGGGCTTGCTGCTGTTAGTCATTCTGGGCCTGTTGGGGGCAGGGTGGTGGTTTGCCCGCCGCACGAATGGCCGGCTGAACGTTCAAAATCGCAAAATACAGGCGCAGAACCGGGAAATCGAAGCGGAGCGGGGTAAAAGCGACCGCCTGTTGCTGAACATTTTGCCGGAAGAAATTGCCCAGGAACTTAAAATGAAGGGCTATGCCAAGCCGCGTTTATACGAATCGGCCACGGTGTTGTTCACCGATTTTGTCGATTTTACCCGGCTGTCGGCCACCCTGCTGCCGGAAGCGCTGATTGACGAGTTGAACGAGTGTTTTCTCGCTTTCGACCTGATCTGCGACAAATTTGGACTGGAAAAAATAAAGACCATTGGCGATGCCTTCATGTGTGTCGGCGGTTTACCGGTGCCCAATACGACCCATCCGCAGGATGCCGTGGGAGCGGCGCTCGAAATGAATGACTGGATCCAGGTCCGCAACCGGGACAATCCGAAAGCCGTATTCCAGGAAATGCGGATCGGCATTCATACCGGCCCGGTGGTCGCGGGCGTCATCGGTAAAAACAAGTTTGCCTTCGACATCTGGGGCGATGCGGTCAACCTCGCCGCCCGGCTCGAAGAATTTGGCGAACCGGGCCGGGTCAACATTTCCAGCGCCACCGCCGAGGCCGTCGGCGACCAGTTCCAGCTCACCTTCCGCGGCGAAAAAGAAGTGCATAACAAGGGGCTGGTGGCCATGTATTTTGTAGAAAGGGCAAACGGCAAGTAGGCAAGAAGTTACAGCGTATGCATTCTTAATGCTGACCGGAACGCGGATGACGCAGATGTAAGCAAATGCGGATAAAACGGATTTTTAAAATCTGTGTACATCCGCGTTTGGCACATCCGTGTCATCCGCGTTCCCCTTCGCTGAAAGGGCTACCCCTTTGCCTTCAGACTTTTTGCCGGGCCATGAAGTACTGCATGCCGGCATCGTCCACCACGCCCAGCAAGGCATCGTTCTCCATGACGGCCACCAGGCTATGTCCGCGTTGCTGCAGCAGATAATAGACATAACGCAGCGATTCGGTAGCCGCTACCACCTCCACCCGTTGGGTATACTGCTGGACAGCGGCGCTGGTATCGGACTTGCGCATGGCGATCAGGATATCTTTTTCCTCTAGTACGCCGATGAGCTGCTCCGCCATATCGAACACCAGAAAATTCCGCTCCAGGCCATGTTGCAGCAATTCAATGGGGTCTTTCATCCAGTCATTGCCATGCAGGCGGGTAAACTGTAACCGCACCACATCGCGGGCCGTAAACCGGTTGAGCAGGGCGTCGGTTTGTACCTGCGCGTTCTCGTTCCGGGCAGCATAGATGACGAACAAGCCCAGTAGCATCCGCAGGTAATCACCTTCCATAACCCCCCAGATCACCAGTACTCCCGCAATGCCTTGTCCGACCCAGGCAGCCACCCGGGTGGCTTTCGGGCGGCCAATACGCATGGAAAGCAAGGCGCGCAGCACCCGGCCGCCATCCATCGGGAAAGCCGGAATGAGGTTAAAAAGAAAGAGCACCAGATTACCCAGGGTCAGGATGACCGCCGATTCGAGCAGTTTAGCGACTTCGATGCCGGTCTCCTGGGCCGAATCGCCGGTGGCCTGGGCTTGTACGGACAAGCGCAGGGCCTCCAGTTGATCCGGGTGGGCGAACAGCCCGATGGCCAGCCCCAACAGTATAGCGATGACCACGTTCACCAGTGGTCCGGCGATGGCCACCACCAGTTCCTGCCCCGGCTTCTCGGGCATGCGCTCCAGGCGGGCCATGCCGCCAATCGGCAGCAGCACAATATCCCGGGTACGAATACCATACCGCCGGGCAGTAAGTGCATGGCCATATTCGTGCAGCAGTACGCAGGCAAACAACGCCATATACAGGCCCGTCAGCCAGAGCGTATCATTGGTGGAGAAAGATTGCTCTTTCGCTTTCCACAGGATGTACAGAAAGATGAGGCCAAATGACCAGTGTACAAACACAGGAATACCAAACCAGGTAAATATCTTCAGGGAACCGCGCATTAGCTGGGTAGGTCGTAGTAAAGTGGAATAGAATGGCTACTGCGCTTCGAGGGCCGGTTTTTCGGCCAGCACAATGTACTGATAATCCAGTGCATCCTGGTCAATCTTATGAATGCGAAAGCCTGCCGTTACCAGTTCGCGTTCAACCTGGCTGAGCGCGATTTTGTATTCCTGCGGCGGACCAATGGGCAGGTTATTTTTTTTGAAATCAATGATGAGCAACTGTCCCTTGGGCGCAAGGCCTTTCAGGAGCGTACGCAGGTAGTGCACCCGGTCATCGATGTAGGCATAGGTGTTGACGATCATCACGGCATCCACCTCTTCGGGGCGCAGCAGTGGATCCTGGGGTTTGGCGAGGCGCGTCTCAAAACGGGACCGGTACTTTTCCGGAAGGCGGACTTTCACGCTGTCGAGGAAGTCAATAAAGCGGCGGTCAATATCGATGCCGATCACTTTTTTGGCCTTGGGAACCAGTCGAAACGTAAAATAGCCTGTGCCTGCTCCAATATCGGCGACCGTTTTGTTCTCCAGATCGCCCAACAGCGAAATCACCATATCCGGCTTCTGCCAAATGCCCCGGTCTTTGCTTTCGTAGTCAGCGACCAAGTTCTCGAAATTGCCCTCGCCCGTGTGCGGCAACTGCAAAGGCTCCTGGTTGGGATTGTTCACCGGTCTGATTTTTTCGTGGACAAGCGGCTGGTTACTGGACGCAGAGGTGACTGTGTCGCGGCAAGCAGCGAAAACAGCCACGATGGGCAGGATCAAGGCAAACAAACAGTTGCGTTTCATGATGCGGGTAGTAAAACGCAACAAAAGTAGAGAAGTTCGCCCAAAGCAATGGAGCCGTCTGCCGGACGAGGCCGGATAAAATGTGCAAAAGACGAAAAAGTAAAAAAGTAATGGCTCCCCCGTGTCTGGGAGCAACGTTCCGGACGGCTTATAATGGACCGTTGGCTACGCCCGGCAGATACGCTACCTTCGCCACTCGTCAGGAAAATGCAAATTGCCGGTGGCCTTTCTGCGCATTATCTTTTGCTTTTCCGCTACACCCTTGCTCTAACTGCTGCGTTCGCTTGATGCCTGTTTCTCCTCCCCGTCCCACCCAGCGATTTAGTCCAGGTGACCTCACCTTCTGCTGCGCCGGTTTGCTGGTGTTGAGTATGATGTTCTCTCCCTTCGTGCTCTCCCTGAGTATGTGGGGTCTGGTATTCGCTGCCTGTTGGCAGTCGGCAGAAAGCGCCCGGGTGACCGCAGTAGCGGGCGAAAATATCTGGATGCGGGGATTGGCCCAGTCTGTGCGCCGCTGGGCGCAGCAGCCGGTGCTGCTGGCACTTTCCCTGTTGCTGGCAGTACCGGCGCTTAGTTACTTCTGGTCGGAAGATGTGGCTTTCTGGGCGGAACGGACGCGGGTACGCCTCCCCTTTTTAATATTACCCTGGGCTTTCGCCAACCTGCCGCCTCTCACGCTGCGTCGCTATCAACTCGTGTTGTACGGGCTGATCTGGATGCTGGTCATCACCTGTATCGGCGTAGGCATCAACTTTGCACAGCATACCGAGGTCATTCTGGAGGGTTTACAACATGGGCGTCCCATTCCGGTGCCGCGCAACCACATCCGCTTTACCCTGTTGCTGGCCACCGGTATTCTGTCCGGCGGCTGGCTCTGGAGCCGGCATTTTCGCTGGCGGTATCACTGGGAGCGGCCGACACTGGCCGTCGCAGTCGTCTTTCTGTTTGGTTTTCTGCACTTTCTATCCGTACGGAGTGGTATTGCCGCGCTGTACGCTGCGCTCTTGTTCACTGTGCTGCGCTTCATTGTACGTACACGGCGCTGGGGATGGGGGCTGGCGGCGCTGGCGGCGCTGTGCATACTGCCCTGGCTGGCCCTGCAAACCATTCCGAGCCTGCAACAGCGTATTTCCTACATGGTCTACGATTGGCAGCAGTACCAAAACAATGCGGGGGATGATTACTCGGACTCCGAACGCTGGATATCGCTCTCCGCAGGACTGGCGCTTTGGCGCGAACAGCCGTTGCTGGGCACCGGCGCGGGCGATCTGCCGGCGGAAGTGCAGCGGTTGGTCAATCAGCGGTTCCCGGCCTATACGCTGAAACCCAAACTGCCGCATAACCAGCTGATTTATCTGCTGGCTGGTACCGGGCTGGTGGGCCTGGTGTTGAGCCTGGTGGCTTTTTTTGCGCCTTTGACGGAAAGACGTTCCCGACAATTTTACCTGTTTTCCGCCTTTCAGGTCATAATTTTCGTCTCCTTCCTGGTGGAATATACCATCGAAACGGCCATTGGCGTAGCCTTTTACCTGTTTTACCTGCTGTGGTTTCGGGAAATGGCGAAAGTGGCGGAACGGGAGGGAAAGGGCAAATAGGCAAATAGGCAAAAGGCAAATAGGCAAATAGGCAAAAGGAAAAAAGGCAAAATAGGCAAAAGGAAAAAAGGCAAAATAGGC
>JBKJKS010000458.1:0-3942 GCA_046597295.1 Saprospiraceae bacterium | reverse complement strand
CCGGACTCGAAGCGAACGCCGGGGCTGACCGAAAGCCGGGGCGTGAGCTGGAACTTGTTCTCCGCAAAAAAAGCGAGGTTCCGGGTCTTGAAATGCAGGTCCCGCCCCCAGCCGGCCGCCGAGATGGTCAGGTCATAATCACTCCCGGTCGTGCCCTTGCCCTGTTGCTGGCGGTTGAGGTCGTTGTTGATGTATTGCACCCCCACAGCCAGGGCAGAAGTCTGCCCGAAGAGGGAATATGCCTGTAACAGGCGCAGCTCGGTGGTAAAGCTGCGGAAGTGATCGAGGTCCACCTGGCGACTGTTGTAAGCACCCGTCGTCCGGTTGAGGGTATCGCCGACCGTCGCCAGCCGTTCGTACTGCACGCTGCGCCGATCGCCCAGCAGGCCGGAAGCCGTCCAGCTTAGTCGGGTCCGATCGCCCAGCTGCCATTCAGCACCGAGAGCCGGCAGGTAGATTTCCGGGTTGAAATAATTGCGCGACCGGGTGGACTGGCGTGGATTGGCAGCGAACATGGCGTCGGTCAGCGGGCCGGGATTGTGATACAGGTAGTTGGAGCGCAGAACCTCGGCTTTTAGAACCAAACGGTTGGTCACTTTATATTTCAAAACCACGCCTTGCCCGTCATAGTCCGATTCGCTGTTCCGGCGATAGCCGTCGCTGACGCGCTTACTGTAAAAGGCATAGTATTGCAGCCGTCCGAGCTGGCCGCCGAGGGCCCCATAGGTACTCAGCAGGCCGTAAGAACCCACCGAATTGATGGTTTCGAAGCCGATCTTGCGGGTGGTATCGGGCTCTTTGAGCACATAGTTGAGCATGCCGCCGAATTGCGCCCCATACTGGAGCGCGCCCGCTCCGCGCACCAGTTCAATGCGGCCGATGGCTTCCATAGGCAGGCTGAAGTGGCTGGCCGGATAGCCGTACAGATCGGAATTGGTGATGGCGCCGTCCGTACGGATGTTGAATTCCCAGCCCCGGTGCGGGTCCAGGCCACGGGTAGAAATATTGGTCTGGTTGCCGGTGCCGTCCATATCGTACACGAACACGCCGGGCACTTTGGCGAAGATCTGGCGGGGCGTTTTCTCGGCGAGGTTGGCGTCGAGGTGCTGTAGTAAAATGACTTCGTTCTTTTTGCCGCTCCACAGGTAAGTACCTTGTTCGGTGGGCAGCCGCCGGACGCTTTCGCGCTGGGCGGCGATGGAAATACTTTCCAGGGTTTGTTCGCGGAGGGTATCTACCGTGGACTGGCCATAGACACCACTAACTGATAAGGTGATCAGTATTAGTAACGTTACAATTTTGAGCATCGGTTGCTGTATTTGCCCGCAAAGGAAAGGACAGTCGATCTGAAAGCCCTTAAATTGGGATTAGATTCAAACGAGCGGGCCGGTTTGCGGCTGCCAATGCAAACGGCGGCGGATCGCAGAGACCCGCCGCCGTCGGCTAACGCAAAGTACAAGGGTGTTAATTAATTCTTCCAGGGCAGTTGGTTCACCCGGCGACCGCAGCGGTAGCCCAAAGCGACACCCTGTTCGCAGTCCATGCGGAAGTGCACGCCCAGCGGAATACGCGAATAGGCATTCTCTTCAGCCATTTCGTAGAAAGAGTTAAAAGAGCGCGGGTCGCCCAGAAATTCATTTCTGAACTCGTGGCAGCGATCTGCCATCGGAAAATATATACCGAAGATGTCCGTCAGTACCTCAGCGGCACCGCCACCCATCGTGGAGTGGCCGGAGGGATAAGCCGGGAAAGGCGGCGTGAATCCCGTTTGCTGGTTGATCGGGTTGTTCAGGGCTGGCTCATAGTTCGGATCGATCAACCGCTTGATGTACGATTCGGGGCGTTCGACATTGTACGTGTACTTCGAAAACCAGCAAGCCACCGCACAATCGTTCGTAGCCATGCCTACTTTTACCGAGGCGTACAGGGCAGTCTCCAGGCTGCTTCCTTTCGCCTGCAGCGCCTCATCGGAGATGGCAAGCCAACGCGGTCCGGGGCTGAAGGTCAGTTCGACCAGATCGTCGCTCCAGAATTCACCCATGTGCTTATCGTCATAGGTGGCGTTGGTGCTACGGGCATACGTTTCAAGTGCTTCAGCGTACAGGCGGTAATCTTTATCTTCCCCGTAAGCCCAGGGAGCTGGGCATAGTTTATCGCTCTCTTTGATCGCGAAGGTGCGCGCTTTACCCCAATGCGGGAACATAGGCTGAGGTGGACCCGGAATAGTGGGCACCCAGTCGCCGACTTTCAGAAAGTGGTCATTCCAGTTATAATTGGCAAACGGGTCGAGGTAAGCGTCATGGGCAATCAGATCGGTTTTCGACCATTCCCACACGGCAGCCGCCACATCCAGGCCATATTGCTTGGAACGGTCAAACACTTCGGCACTCACTTCCTCTTTAAATTTAATTTCGTTGGTCGCTTCCTTGGTATTAATGTCGTCCTGCTTGTCCTGCTTGGCGGCAATGAAAAAATTCCGCATCAGGCGGGCGTAGGAGGCGTTGATCACCGTGGGCCAGTGATACTCCGCACCATCCTGCACATCCGGAATGTTCAGACCGGCGTACAGCGACTCGAGCGAATTGTATTCCGGCATACCGGTGATGCAGGCCTCATAATTGGCCAGGCCGATGTAGGCCATAGCGCGGGGCGCGGGGCCCGGGCGATAGCCGCTGGCATAACGCTCCACTTCCAGGAACAATTCGTTCCAATCGCGTACGACGCTGTAATCGTATTCACTGACCTGTTTACCGACAGGCGTGGGAGTTGGCTTATCGTCATTACAGGCCGGGAAGACCAGGCCAACCGCTAAGAAGGCCAAAAGGTAAAGGGAGTAAATTTTCAAAAATCGCATGGTGAATAGTTTTGTTGTTGAACATTTAATTTCTTTATTACCTGCCAAAAGCAGGCCAAATTTCCGGAATCGGTCGCTGAACCTGCTTAAAATGGGCTTAAAATAACACCCACGACGGAAATAGCCGGTCGGTGCCACGGGTTTACGTAATTTTGCACGCTATTTGCACTAGCCGAATGCATGAAAGTTCTACTCATTGAAGACGAACCCAAAATGGTGCGCTCACTTTGCAAGGGATTGGCCGAATATCAGATCGAAGTGGATTCCGCCGGCGACGGACTCTCCGGACAAATGCTGGCGGAGCGCAACGAATACGCCGTCATCATCTCCGACGTCAGTCTGCCCGGTCTCAGTGGCCTCGATCTGCTGCGTCAATTACGGAACAAAGGTAATCGCACGCCCGTCATTCTTTTGACCGCCCTGGACCAAACCGATGACAAAGTTAACGGTTTCGAGGCGGGTGCGGACGATTATTTGACCAAGCCTTTCGAGTTTCGCGAACTGCTGATGCGCGTAAGGGCATTGGCGCGGCGGCCGGTGGAAACATACCAATCCTCCCCCTCCCTGAAGTTCGCCGAACTGGAAATGAACCTGGACACCAAGCAGTTCTTTCGGCAAGGACAAAAGATCGCACTGACGCCCCGGGAATTTGCCCTGATGGAGTACTTTCTACGCCATCCCGGCCGGACCATTTCCAAGCATGAAATTTCCGAACGGGTCTGGAATCTGAACTTTGACACTGGGACCAATGTGATTGAAGTGTACGTGAATTTTTTACGTAAAAAAGTGGACCGCGACTTTGACAAGAAACTGATCCACACCCAATTCAAAACGGGCTACATCCTGCGGGAAGAGGAAAGTTAAGGGTGGCACACTTGCTTTAGAATCCGGTAGAATAATCACTTGGCCAAAGTGTGCCACCCTTGCGACTTAGATGCAGATACGGACCAAACTCACCATTCAGTTCATTATCCTGGTCGCGGGCATCCTGTTGCTGTCGCTCTGTTTCATCTATGTCAAGTTCCGGCAGATGACGGAGAACGAATTTTACGACAATCTGCGTTCCAAGGCCCTGATGACCGCCGAAA
>JBKJKS010000198.1:0-11494 GCA_046597295.1 Saprospiraceae bacterium | reverse complement strand
CCTGCGGGCACGCAAGGAAAACATCCTCCATACCCTGCAGCAATTGCACCTGGAGCAGGACATCACGCTGGATAATTTGCCCCTGCTCACGCCCTACAGCGACTACCGGCAATGGCTGGCGGTGGTCGGTCAGCTGCAACCGACCGATCGTCTGGACGGTTTCGAATTCTGCCTGTTACAAAACCGCCCCAACCTGGTACAAATGCTGGTCTGGGTGGCCGGCAGTATTGCCGAGGAAGGCCATGAACCGGACAGTTTTCAGGAAAGCTTTCTTGTGCTGGAAGGTGAATGCGAATGTAATCTGGACGGTACGATCATCTGCCTCCGCACCGGAGGCTACCTGACCATTCCCGCAAACACACCGCATACTGTCCGCAATCTCTATCCCGGTCGCCCTTTGATGGGCATCGTGCAGCGCTATCTGGCGGTAGCCTGTGCCGCCATTCCTCCGTATAGGTTTACTAAAACGGCAGCACAGCCCTTTCTCCGGTGCTTGGGGAACTCTCCGCTCCCCCACCCCGTTCCAGCGGCAACGTTTTTTTATCAAACCGCTGCAGAACCTACTGCTATGCACCTGACCATTTTTGGCGAGCCCATCATCGATGCGAAAGCCATCGAACAGATCAAACGCTGCGAATCTTCTCCCCATGACCGGGCGACCCTCACGGCCGATGCGCACTACGGCTACGGCCACCCCATCGGCGGCGTGGTCGCTTACCGCGATAAGGTCAGCTTATCCGGCGTCGGCTTCGATATTGCCTGCGGCAACAAGGCGGTGCAAACCGACCTCCGGGCCGCCGAGGTAGATGTGGATAAAGTGATGGATGCGATCTTCCAGCAAATTGGTTTCGGCATGGGTCGACCCAACCCTAAGCCGATCGATCACCCGGTGTTCGATGCCATTGCCAAAGCGCCATTCAAGCCGCAACGCAAGCTGCTGACCACCGCCATGAGCCAGCTGGGGACCGTCGGGAGCGGCAACCATTTTGTTGACCTGTTCGAGGACGAGGCCGGCTGGCTCTGGATCGGGGTACACTTCGGGTCGCGGGGTTTCGGTCATAAGACCACGACGGGCTTTATTTCCATGTCCAAGGGCAAGACTTTTGAAGACCATGCCCCCGAAGGCGGCATGGACGCGCCGCCCATTTTATTTGATGCAGCAGGCGCCCTGGGGCAGGACTATCTGGCCGCCATGCGCCTGGCCGGTGACTACGCGTATGCCGGCCGCGACGTGGTCGTCAACAAAGTACTGGAAATTTTACGGGCGAAAGCCACGTTCGAAGTGCACAATCACCACAATTTCCTGTGGGAAGAGGAGCACCTGGGCGACAAGTACTACGTGGTGCGCAAGGGCGCTACCCCGGCTTTCCCGGGGCAGTTTGGATTTGTCGGCGCCACGATGGGCGATACGTCGGTGATTATCAAAGGCGTGGATTCCAAACTGAGTCGCCAGGGGCTATACTCCACCGTGCACGGAGCGGGCCGCGCCATGAGCCGTACCCAAGCGGCCGGCAAGAAGCGTTTCCGCGGTGGCCGGGTAGAATACATCACTAAGGGGGCGGTGGACTGGCCGGCGGTGAAAAAGGAAATGAAACAGAAAAAAATCGCCCTGCGCGGGGCCGGGGCGGATGAAGCCCCCGCCTGTTACAAAAAGCTCGATCAGGTGCTGGCCTTTCATGCGGGCACCATCGAGATCATGCACCGGCTCCGGCCCATCGGCGTGGCCATGGCGGCGCCGGATCTATATGATCCGTATAAGGATTAAGACTACTCCACGTTCGGGCTAAACAGTAAGCTGGCCCGGCAGTTCGTCAGTTCGATGTCGGGCGAAGCGTTGGCATCGGCAAAAACGCGGTTCAGCCGCGCACCGAAGCTAACCACCACCTGCTTCACCCATTTGCGTTCGGGGTAATATATTTCGAGGTCATTGACCTCTTCTATTTTCACTTTCCGGTCAATGTTGTCCGACCCAAAGGACCAATACTCACCGTATGGCTTGTCGAGATACTCGATCTGTATTTCGACTTGTCCAAAATCACTGCCGAAAGAAAGTTCCTGGCCCGGTTGAAAAATACTATTCAGTTCATCGATGGTCCAGTGCGCATCCGACAAGTTATTACCCTGCATTTGTCCACCATACACGATGAGCCGAAACTTTCCGTGACCCGGAAGATTAGAATAAATTCCACTGACCGTCCAGCGATAGGCACTGCTGTTGAATAAACCACCGGCGCCCACCTGGTAAATTTCCTGGTCACGCGCGGTGACTACCCACAGCATGGGTATTATTTCCAGGGGATTCGACTGAATTTCTATGTTTCCTTCCAGGCGGTACAAGCCGGAGAAATCCTGTAATGCCGCCGGCTCCATGATGCCGGAATCTTTTTTACAAGCAAACAGGCCCAAGCCAGTGAAAAAGAGCGTTATATAAACCCTGCGTTGCATACTGTTGGAATTGATTTCAATTAAAAGGCAAGAAAATAGTAGCGCAGCGTTACCTGTGCATCCATGGATAGATCCGTGTTCGTATTTTGAAAAAAATCGTCGTGGGTCAGGTCAAGCAGGCCTTGGTTGAACCGGACATCCAGCCAGAATTTGCGGGAGAGTCGCAGATCGGCACCCAAGGCCAAGGCCAGGTCAAAACGGCGAACGCCATCCTGGGCGGTTGGCTGGAAGGAGGCGAAGGAAGTATACGGATTAGTACCGATGTACGTCCCGCCGGTACCTGAATAAGTATTCGCAGACCGGACCAAAGCGGGTCGCAGCCCGCCCAGCAGACCGACCCTACCGTGCAACAGCGTCCTTTTGGCCAGCAATGGCATTTCAAAAAATTCCAGATCATTTGACCAGGTGCTGTACACCCATTGGCTGTACAAGCCGTTGACATCCACCCGGTCCTGGCTAAAGGAGGCCTGCAAATTATACTGCACGCTTCTGTACAAAAGGTCGGCTTGCAGGGACCAGCGCGGTGAAAGCTGGTATCTAGCTGACAGGCCGAAGGTGGGCGCAATGGTCCTTTTACTAAATATGCCGTTTGGTGTATACGCCAGTTGTACACCACCCACTAACCCGACCTGAATGCGCTTGCCACGATAAGGCTTGGTCCAGGGTACTTCAGGGGGAGATGGCCACAAGTAGGCGGACAGGGCCACGTTGCGCTGGGGCAAGTGGGTCAGGGCTGGATACTGCTGAATCGGCGCAGCAGGCTGGGCGGTCTCGCCTGCTGGGCTGGCCGACGCGGCCTGATCAACAGTGGCCGCCATTCCGGTAGCGCTAACCGGGTCGCCTATGGTCTCCGTGTTCTGCCGGGCATTGTCCCCTGATTCCTTGCCGGACCCCGGGTTACCACCGGCCATTACGGGCACCGGCTGATGCTCATTGGACTGGCCATTAGACGCGGGTGCGGCGGTCCTCGCAGGCACCAGGCCGGTTGCGAGTGACTTAAATGGGCGATTTACGGTTTCTTTTCCGGCAGTTTGTCCAGTGCTGTATGGCTCGTTTGCCGGATCAACGGTGGAAATGCCGGTATTCACCGGTGCCAATCGGGCAGGAGCCTGGGCTGTTGTCATCCGGTCGGCGGTCGATGTTGCTACGGCGGGAAAAGCCGACATCGCAGGCTGGAGCGACAGCAGCCACCCAGCCGTCAGTCCCATGCCGAGTAGACCGAGTATCCACTTGCCGCCAAGGCGCCAGGGCAGGCCCGGTGCCACATCCGACGGTGGCGGAAGGGGAGGCAGCCGGCCACTGAGCAGCGCATCCATTTTTGCCCAGTCTTGTGCATCTGCTACAAATTCATGCTGTAGCAGTTTGTCCCGCAGCAGGCTTTCGCCATTACTTTCCAGGTTGTTCATGTCTTTCACAGCAGGTTGGGCCGTTGGGCCAGTAAAATTTTTAAGCGGCGACGGGCATCACTGAGGTGCCATTTGGAGGTGCCTTCCTCGATGCCGAGCATGGCAGCAATTTCCGCATGTTTGTAACCGTCTACCACGTACAGGCTAAAGACGGAACGGGCGGAGGGCGGCAGGGACTGAATGAGTTGAAATAAGGCTTCCCCCTCCAGCTCCCGGACGATCTCGTTATCGATCGGTGTTTCGGTGCATTCTCCCAGCACAATATGCTTTTGGTAAGCCGTCCGGCGGCGCACAAAGTCAATGGAACAGTGAAACACAATACGCGCCATCCAGCCGGCAAAAGAACCGGTCGCCTGGTAGGTGGACAGGGCATCGAAAATTTTCATAAAAGCCTGGTTCAATACTTCCACCGCATCGGAGCGATCACCGGTATAGCGCATCGGGATGTTCAGCAACCGACCGTAGTAACGCTGATAGAGGTACTTTTGGGCCAGGCGATGGTTTTCCAAACAGCCTTGCCGCAGCACCTCGTCGCTGCTCCGTTCCGTGTAGCTGGGAACCGGCATCGCAGGGGGTAAAATCGTGGGGGGAATCGTGGTACTTGCAGTCACCGTGGTAATTGGAAGTTGAATGGCGTGCATACTCCGTTTGGTCTATACCCGCTACATCGTAAACGGGCTGGGGCAAGGTTGGGAGCAACGCAATTTTTTTCTCACCATCTCCGCTCAATACCGGGTCGTATGCGGATGAAAGCTGCGCCAGCTGTGCCAGAACTCCTGGTAAGCCGGCACTTTCTGCAAATTACCGGTGTTGGGAGCAATGGCCAGGCCGGTCAGTTGCCAGGCCCGGTCGCCGTTGACCAGCGTATTGTGTTGCAGTACAAACACCACGGTCGGATCGGGGCGCTGGAAGGCGAAAAAACTCTGCCCGTCCGCCGCCAGGGCGACCACCACCGGTTGATTGCCCAGGGTGTCATTGATCACCCGCTCGCGTTTCAGGCGGTTCCAATCATAGGCTTTGGCGGCATGGGGAGGCATCTGCAGGCCGACTACCCACGATTTATCGTGCCAGGAGGCCGTATCGGTGTCGGTAAGCGGCCCACGGCCCAGGCCCATGTCATAATTCTCCATGTCGGCGTATTCTTCAGCGAAAGTGCTGTCCGGCTGCATGACCTGGCTGTTGGGATGCAGTTGCAGCCAAGTCTGCAATGTTGTCTGACTGCTGGGCAATTCGATCAATTGTGAACCGCGCAGCGGACCGGCTATCGCTTCGCCCGTGGCTTGCCGCCACCAGCTGCCCGTGGTGGCATCCTCGAACATCGCGTTGAAGTGATCCATACCCACCAGCCGGAAGAATTCGGCCTTCCCATTCAGCAGGGGCGAGAATACCCGCCCGGACCGGCAGACATTGCAGTAGGTCACCAGCACCGGCGTGGCGCCGACCTGATCGCGCACCTGGTGGTGGTAGCCCAGAAACTGGATGGGATAAGCCGTGGCCAACCCGCTCATATCCGCGAAGCCGATCACCAGCTTGTCCAGCGGTACGGTGTTGGTCTCGGCATCTGCCAGGCCCAGCGTGCGGGGCGGATAGAACATCCTGTCCGCCGTCATTTCCATGTTTAAGAAGTACAGCACCGTGGCCACTACCGCCAGCGACGCCATCACGCCCCAACGTGCGGCCAGCCAGGCCGGGCGGAGGCCAGCCAGCAGCAGCAGACCGAAGCCCGACCGAAATACCCAGCGCCAGTGGTGCAGGAAGTAGGCGACGGCCAGGCTGTCCATGTCCTGACTGCCGGGCAGGGGCATGATGAAATACACCTTCGCTATTTCGAACAGGATCAGTCCGCAAGCCGCCAGGTAGAAGGTTTTTTTCATGGTGATAAGAATGCCTTTTTATACGGCCACTGGCCGCTTCTTACGTTGTTATATGGCCAACCAAACCACCGTAATTTGGAAACAAACTGCTACAGGGCGACCGGAGCCAGGCTAAAGACCTCAAGTTCCATCCACGCTACTCTTGCGGAGAAACCGATAAATCGGTTGGCTCTTGGACGACCGTTCGGCAACCCCACGACTAAAGTCGTGGGCTGATCATAAAGGGTGCTGCGTATCAACCCACGACTTTAGTCGTGGGGCTAGACGGAAACACATATTCAACCGATTGATCGGTTTTGCTACGGAATGCGAATCCTGGCGAATGGCGCGGACGTACCGTGTTATCTATCGTCCTTTTACTGGCCTGTGCTACTTTTCAAACTCCAGCAGCACCCGCTCGATAATCGCACAGCAGTCCTCCATTTGCTCCCGATCCATCACCAGCGGCGGGGCGAAGCGGATGATGTTGCCGTGGGTGGGCTTGGCCAGCAGGCCCTGCTCCGCCAGTTCCAGGCAGATGTTCCAGGCCGTTTTGCTGGTCTCTGTATCGTTGATGCCGATGGCATTGAGCAAACCCTTGCCGCGGACGAAAGTCAGCAGGTCGGGTCGCCGGAACAGGAGTTCGTTCATGCGCTGCCGGAAGACCTTACCCAAAGCCTGGGCATTTTCCGCCAGTTTTTCATCGCGCACCACTTCCAGCGCTTCCATGGCTACTGCGCAGGCCAAAGGGTTACCCCCGAAAGTGGAACCATGTTCGCCCGGCTTCAGAGTGAGCATCACCTCATCGCTGCTCAGTACGGCGCTCACCGGCAGTACGCCGCCGGACAGCGCCTTGCCCAGGATCAGTACGTCGGGTTTGAAGCCGGCGTGGTCGCAGCAGAGCAGTTTACCGGTACGGGCAATACCGGTTTGTACTTCGTCGGCAATGAACAGTACGTTGTGCTTGCGGCAGAGCTGGTAGGCCGTGGGCAGGTAGTGTTCATCCGGTACGTACACCCCGGCTTCGCCTTGAATAGGTTCCACCAGAAACCCGGCCACCGTGGGATCCTGTAGGGCGCGCTCCAGCGCCTCCAGGTCGTTGTACGGGATGACCACATAGCCCGGCAGGTAAGGACCGAAACCACGCCGGCTGTCCGGATCGGTACTGGCCGAGATGACGCCCAGGGTACGCCCGTGGAAATTACCGCTGACGAAAATGATCTTGGCCTGCCCTTCCGCCACTTTCTTGACCTGGTAGGCCCATTTGCGGGTGAGCTTGATAGCAGTCTCTACCGCTTCCACGCCGGTATTCATCGGCAGCATGCGCTCGTAACCAAAGTATTGGCAGACGTATTCGGCGTACCCGCCCAGCAGGTTGTTGTAAAAAGCCCGCGACGTCAGGGTCAGTTTCTGCGCCTGTTCGGTCAGCGCCCGGATGATGCGCGGGTGACAGTGCCCCTGGTTGACGGCGCTGTAGGCCGATAGAAAATCGTAGTAGCGTTTGCCCTCCACATCCCACACGTATACGCCTTCGCCGCGCTCCAGCACGACCGGCAAAGGGTGGTAGTTATGCGCATTGTAGCGGTCTTCGAGGGCCATGCGCTCGGTGGAAAGGGTGGTGGTCAGGACTTCCATGAAATAAGGTGGCTAATGTGTGTAATGTGGCCAATTAGGCAGCAAAAGTACGGGTTTTGCGGCGCAAAAGAGCCGAAAGCAGGCGGTACTTTCCGGAAATATAGTCAACGCAGAGTGGTTTTGAACGAAGATCAGATGCAGCATATTCACGATCAATAACTAAACCCCTCTAAACATTCTAAACCACTCTAAACTGACTATAAAACGCAGCACGGCCATCCGGATATACCGGGCGGCCGTGAGATGGTGCGTGTTCAGAGCGGTGTTAAGCACTCATTTTAAAAGGAATATTCATGCGTTCCAGTAGACTTTGCAGGAGTTGCTGTTCCTCGTATGTTTTTGGGAAAATCTGAAAAGACCCGGTTGGTTTGATCTGCGTTGCCTTTTCCGCTTTTACCCGGGTGGCTTGTACAGATTTATGCAATGCCAGCAGTCCTTCGCGCAGGCCGTCGCCGTTTTTTTCTTCCAGCGTAGTCAGCAGGTTTTTATAAAACCGCTCTCTGGCGTCCTCATCTTCGAGATGGCGGTGCTGTTCCAGCCATGCCTGTAGTTCTTTTGTAGCGGTCATTTTGACTCAATTTACGGTCCGATAATGATTCCGGCATTCGGCTTGGGTGGGCGTTTTTTACGCTGGAAGCAAATGTAAGCAGGTAAAGAGTTGCCAACTTTTGGAAAGTGAAAAAAACTTTCCGAAAGTTACGGCGTCAGCATAAACGCAGCACGGCCACCCGGATGTACCGGGCGGCCGTGGCGAAGTAGTGTTATGCGTATGCTGAATATGGGTAACGTCGCGCCGAAAAGCGGACGGGCTAACTTAGTTGTCGTAATTTTTCTTGGTCGTTTCCGTACGCTTGTGGTAACGCCCCCAGGAAAGCCCGAATTTCAGGCTGGCCTGGCCAAATGGTCCGGACATCTGACTGGCGCTGATACCGGTCAGATCACCATTCCGCACCAAGCGGTAGCCACCTTCCACGCCCAGTCGAAACCATCGGAAAATGTTGATCTCCAGACCTGCCGAAGGCTGCATCACCAGCACTTTATCCTCGCCTTCGCCCGACAGTTTGGCCCGGCCGGTACCGATCTCGAAGTTCAACACCGGGTGCAGGGCCTTATACGGGATGAAGGCGTAGCCGATCTTGCCGCCATTGTATTTAAAGTCAAACTGGCGGGTTTCGTTATTCCGCAGCTGCACTTCATCACGCAGCTGGGTGTGGCTCCAGCCTAAGGTGAGCGATTTGCCAAATTCGAAGCCGAAGAAACCACCGCTGTTATAGGCTTCCTGATTATCGTACTGGGTCATTTGGTGGGCATAGCCACCCCATATACCGGAGAGGCTCCAGCCGCGTTCGCCCAGTATGGTTTCTTCTTTCTGCGCGGATAAAGTGGCAAATGCCGGGATTAAAAACAGGATGACGAACAAGCAAGATTTGGAGGACATAAAAAAGCGATTTAAAGTTTTGCGTTTGAAAAAAGGTCGTTCAGTACAGCAGACGTCTGTAATGACAGCAAGGTTACAAGCGGGGTGGCACCTGCACAAACAAAAAGGTGAATGTCGATCGACATTCACCTTTTTGTAACGAATTTTAACCTGTTTTAACGGAACCAGGGTTACGGTTTCAGGATCACCAGCCGCTTGGTACCGATAATGTTGCCCTGGCTATCGGTCAGGCTGTAGAGGTAGGTGCCTTTTTTAAAATCATCCAGTTCGATGCGAATGGATTTGCTGCCGGCGAGTTTGTAATCTTCTTTCCAGACCACTTTGCCGATGATATTGAAAATCTTGAGCGTGTAGTCCCCTTGCGGCAGGTTGGCACAGTTAAAACGCACAAATTCCACCGCGGGATTCGGGTAAGCCTGGATGCTGGCGGCGCCGGGTGATTCCGCTTCGATAGATGGCGTTACCATATTATTTTTGAATCGCACCTGTTCTACCGTTGCCAGGTCGTTGCTCATGGTGGCTACGGCGATGTCTTCTTTTTCTACATTGCTGTAAAAACGAAAGGTCGTAGTGGTGTCGGTGCCAATGAGACCTCCCAGGTTGTTGCCATTGCCAAGCACTGAACTGATGTCCACCCACCCTAAAAACAGGTACACATCGAGCGCCCTGGTCTGGTACTCCGTACGCTTCACCCGCAACACGTCATAAATACCGCCGGGGATCTGGCACTTGCCCCAGCCATCTACCACTTCGAGCCGGTTGATGTTGACGCGCACTCGGATTGAATCGGGGACAAACGCGAGACCTTGCAACAGACTGTCGGGAATTTGATCGGTGGCAAAAGGCAAACTCAAATCGGTGGTTTGCACCGCGATGTCGAAGAATTGCAGGGGTGACTGGCGTTCCACGATGGCCGGGCTGAATCCGGCCACCACGTTTATACCCAGGCTGTTCGCATCGGCGCCGGCATACCCCAGTATTGCAAACTTCGTGTTGGTTTTATCGTAATAGGTTTCATTGTTCGGTCCGACCACCACCAGCTCGGCTCCGGGGTAGCTCATGGCATTTACGCCGGCCGAGGCCGGCAGATAAACCACCTGAAAAGTCTCCTCCGCCTGTAAATCCAGCAGGTTCCAGGTCTGATTGCCACCAGGTGGCGTGGCGATCGCCAGAGCACCGGGACTGTTGTCGAGGGCGTATTCGAGGGTATCGCCGGCGCTCGGGAAAGTAGCAGAAGTAATGGTTACTTGTGCGGACGCCTCAAAGAAGAGTGTGGAAAGGATTGCCAGTAGCATCTGTTTCATCGGATGTTAAGTATTTTAAACAAAGTGATTAAACCCGCTCCACGCGGACGATCGAATCAGGTAGATTTTAAACAACGGACTTTCGCCTTCAGTTTTTACCCCTGCAACGTCAGGCAATTTTGGAAAACTGTAAAGTCTGGCTTGAAATCTGAACGCCCGAAAGGCCACCGAACAGGATTACACGATGCAACATAACTGGCTTTTAACGAGGTGCTTCAAAGGTACAGCGGTTTTTTCGAAAACGCGACCTACCCGGGTCTATGGAATAATCAAATTGTGAATATTTGGCCGGTAAATGACCAAAAGCCCGGGCACTTTCCCCCACACCATTCCCTTTTTATAAATCTTCATCAACCTTTATCAACTTTTCATCAACCCCCATGTACCTACAGCGCCTGCAATTCCACCAGTTTATGATAATACTGACCGTTTTGCATCAGGAAGGCGTGGGTGCCCCGTTCCACAATACGGCCGGCGTCCAGCACCACGATCTCGTCGGCATGCTGGACCGTACTGAGCCGGTGGGCAATGACCAGCGCGGTGCGGTTGCGGAGCAGCCGGTCGAGCGCCACCTGCACAAGTTTTTCAGACTCCGAATCGAGGGCCGAGGTTGCCTCGTCCAGAATAAGAATGGGCGGATTACGGAGCAGCGCCCGGGCGATGGTGAGCCGCTGGCGCTGGCCGCCACTCAGTTTGGAACCCCGGTCGCCGATATTGGTATCATAGCCCTCGGGCATGGCCATGATGAATTCATGGGCATTGGCCGCCTGGGCCGCCGCTTCGATGGCCGCACCGGTAGCGTGTTCGCTGCCAAACGCGATGTTGCTGCGCACCGTATCGTTGAACAGAATAGCCTCCTGGCTGACGATGCCCATCAGCCCGCGTAAATCCTGCAGGCGGAGTTGACGCACGTCCTGCCCGTCCACCAGGATTTGCCCGGCGCTCACGTCGTAGAAACGGGGCAGCAGATCGGCTACCGTACTTTTCCCCGCGCCTGAAGCGCCGACCAGGGCCACGATCTGGCCCCTCGCAATGGTCAGGTTCAGGTCGGTCAGGGCTGACCGCTCCGTATTTTGGTAGTGAAATGAGACGTTCTTAAATTCGACCCGATCGATAAAATGTTTGATCTCGCGGGCATCCGGCGCATCACGTATGGCCACGTCGGCATCCAGCACGGCCTGCACGCGCTCCAGGGCGCCCATGCCCTTGCGAATGCTGTAGGAGGCTCCGGTGAGCTGCTTGGCCGGCTCGATCACGTTGTAAAAGGCGTACAAAAAAGTAAGGAAAGTGGCTGCGGAAATTTCCCCGGCGAACACCTGCCTGGCCCCAAACCACAGCACCACAGATACCGCAGCGATGCCCAGGAATTCGGACAACGGTGACGCCAGATCGCGGCGGCGGTATAAGCTGGTC
>JBKJKS010000623.1:0-5325 GCA_046597295.1 Saprospiraceae bacterium | reverse complement strand
CTACCGGAATGGGAGGAAGACCTTTATAAATACACCACAGGCATCATCCAAAAGCGGGGAAACAAAATGCTCGCCATTGGTGGTATGCCTGACCACATTCATATTTTTATCGGCTTGAAACCTGCTGAAGCATTGTCAGATTTGGTCAGGGAAACCAAAAAAGCCACTAATGATTTCATCCTTGAAAACCATCTTTCAAAATTTAAATTCGATTGGCAGGCGGGATACGGGGCATTTTCTTATAGTCGAACTCATCGAGATGCCGTTTGCAAGTATATTTTGAACCAAAAAGAACACCATCACCAGCGAACTTTCGAGGAAGAGTTTCTGAAAATTTTGGCAGACTTTGAGATTGAAATGGGGCAAAAAAAGATGTTCGAGTTTTTCGTCCCGGATTGATTTGTACCAACATGCGACCTCTCCGAGGTCGGTAAATGGGGCTGACGTTCCGATTGCTACTACCAACATTCGACCTCTCCGAGGTCATGTTCCAAATCTTAGCCTGACGGCTATGGCGTCCCCGCCAACATCAACGGCGGAGCTGAATCCTAAGGAAAGCACTCATTCCACCGCTTCTTGTTGGCGGGGACGCCAATAAGGGCTGGATATCTATTTGATTGTATCCTTTTTAACTGTTGATTTTTTTACACGCTTTTTCTTAACCTTCTTTTTCTGCATTTTAAGAGGAGCCGCCAGTGCTGGAGATTCCAACGGAGCCACCAATGGCGTTGGTTCGGTGGATGGTGAGCTCGGCTTTTTGATTGTATAAAATAACCAAGCGCCACCAATCAAGAAAAAGAGCATCCAGCCTAAAACAGATATACAGCTAATGGCGGAGCCCGACAATGCGCTACCGCCACGGCGATAGGCCCGATTAATTTCCTGAGAGATAACCCGGCGTACAATGTAGTCAAACAGATTCAAAGGGCCTTATGTAACTAGGCTTAGAAAAGTTCTTCGCTTATAATTGCAAGGATCTACGCCCGCTCACAGCGCTCCCCCCTTCAAATAATCCTCCACCATTCTTTTATAGAAAGGCTTCAGGGCCGGGGACACCGTGCGGAACTGTTCCACCTCGGCGCGGCGTTTTTTCAGGTATTCTTCGAGGGCCGGCGGCATTTTGGCCGGCTGCTGCTTGGCGGCTTCGGCCTGGCGTTGTTCGTCCTGGTCGCGCTCCCGTTCGGCGCGCTCTTCTTCCAGCAGCCGCGACATGATCTGTTCCTGACGCTGGAGCATTTCGTTGGTCAGGCGCTTATTGACGAGGTCGGTCTCGACCTTGTTCATTTCGTTCATAACATCGTCCAGGGCCTTGCTGCCTTTGCCCTGCTCCTGTTTTTGCTTCTGTAGTTCGCGCAGGGCATTGCGCATGGCGGCCTGCTTGGCGGCCATTTTGGCAAAATCCTCGCTGCTGCCGCCGCCTTCGCCGCCCCCGCCGCCTTTGCCGTTGGGATCTTTGCCACCCGGCTTTTCCTTGCCTTTTTCTTCCATCCGCTTTTTCAGGTCCTTCATCTGCTGGTTCAGGTCGCCCTGGCCTTTGGTGATTTTATCCATCGGCACTTTGCCGGATTTGCCCTGGCCTTCGCCTTTGCCCTGGCCGGGTTTTTGGCAGGCCTGCGAGCCGGGCATGGCGCTGGCCATTTGCTGCTGCATCTGCTCCATGATCTCGGAGAGCATGAGCGCCAGGTCGTTGAGGGCCTTCATGCTGTGCTGCTGCTGCTCGTTGGCCGTGCTAACGCGGCGATCTTCGATCTCTTCGATGCTGTACCGGATGGCCGTCTTGATCTCGGTGACCTTCTCGGTGACCATGCTTTCGATCTGGAAATTGCGGCTGGCCAGGGCCTGCAGGCTGTCTTCCACGAGTTTAAAATCGTCTTTGATCTTGAACTGCTGCTGGCCCAGCTCGACGTAACGCGGCGTATTGATGGTGGCGGCTTCAATTTCCTTCATATTTTGCTCCTGCGCAAAGGACAGGCCGACCAGGTTCTCCAGTAGCTGGCGTAAGGATTTGATGTCTTCCTCCATTTGCTCCATCTCACTGCCCTGGCTGCTCTGCTTCATTTTGCTGGCCATCTCTTTCATCTTCTTGGCCGCACTTTTCTGCTTTTTTCCGGCCTTCTTTTTCTGACCGCCCTCCTGACTTTCCTTGGCCTCTTTCATATCCTGCTTGGTATCCTCCATCTCTTCCTTGGTGTCCTCTATTTTCTGCGGGCGCTTCAGCTCCTTATTTTTCTCCATCATCTCCTGCTGCTTTTTCTGTAGTTCCTCGAACTGTTTGTTGAGGTCTTCCTGCTCCTTTTTCATTTCTTCGTCGGTCTTTTTGTCCTCCCCGGTCTTAGAATCGTCTTCATTCTGCTCGCCCAGTTCATCTTCTTTCTTGGCCATTTCTTCCAGCTCCTGGATCTGCTGCTCCTGCATTTGCTCCACTTCCAGCTGTTTGTAGAGTTCCTGCAGGCGATCGAGCTCCTTATTCATTTCCTCGGTGCTGATCTCCATTTTTTCCATTTTCTCCAGCAGCTCGTCCTTATTCATCTCCTGCAGCAGTTTCTGGATGTCTTCCACCAGTTTCTTCATTTCCTCGGACATAGCATCGTCCATCAGTTTTTCCAGCTGCTCCTGTTTTTCCTGGAGCTCGGGGTTTTCCTGTTTGAATTCCTGCTGTTGCTGCTTGTTCTCGTCAAAGTTTTGTTTGGCCTGCTGAATCTGTTGTTCCAGCTGCTTCTGGCGGTCCAGCAGTTTTTCCATTTCCTTGCGGGTCTGCCAGTCCAGCTCCTTCTGCTGCAGCACTTTATTGCGTAGTTTTTTCAATTCCTCCTGCACTTTGGCGCTTTCTTTCAGCGCTTTTTCCAGGTCTTTTTTGATTTCCTCGCTGTTTTGCGCCTGCTGCTGCCGGAACTCGGACATGGTCGGCATTTTATACTGCATCACCGTGGTGCGGGCGCTTTTGGAGCCATTCACGCCATCGTTGTCGAAAACTTCGAAGTAGTAACTCACCTCATCGCCGGGTTCCAGGTTCAGGTTACGCACATCCCAGCTGTAGTCGTACTGGATAGCTTTACCGGCGCCCTTATTTATTTTCGCCGTATTCATCGGCAGCTGCCCGCCTTTTGCTTTTTTGATCTGGTAGTTGAAGGTGAGGTTCAGCAAGCCATAATCATCGGTGGCATCGCCGGCGAAGAAAGAGATGTTGCTTTGGGTGCTGTCTTTGAATTCGCCCACCGTGATCTGCGGGTGCAGGTCGGGGATGACGGTGATGGTGTAGGCGACGGAATCGGCGCCCGGCAGGCGGGCATTGCTGAGATAGACCTTGTAGCTTTCGTCCCGCAGGGCGCGGCGGTTGAAGGAAAAAAGTTCGTCATCGAAGCGCTTGGCATCGGCCTGGCGGTCATTACCGAAGCGCATGGACAGGTTGTCCGTGCTTTGCGCATTGAAGACCCAACCAACGGTGGTGCCCTGTGGTATAACCAGGTCGCCCACGTTCTCCAGTTCTTCGCTCGCGCGGCCCAGGTAGTCGGGGAAATTGAGTTTGGTGCTGAAAGACAGGATATTGGGTTTGCGCAGCACTTCCAGCAGGTAGTCGCGGCTTTCCACGGCGCCGGCAAAAAGTTTAAATTCCGTATCTTTCTGTACGTTGACAAACTTGTAGGAAAATTCGTCGGCGGCATCCTTGGTCAGTCGGTACTGTACATTGCCCAGCGAGACGAATACCTCGTTGGGCAGCACCTGGCCGTCCACTTTTACTTTCAGCAAATAGTCGGAGAACTGCACCGCCTGCAGGCTGTCGCGATTGATCAGGAAGCGGAAGGGCGCGGGCCGCTCGAAAGCGGTGTTGCTGTTCCACAGGCGCATAGTGCCTTCGCGCAGGATATTGGGCGCACCCAGCAGCAGGAACATCAGCAGCAGCACCGGGGGCAGGGCATAGCGCAGGTACTTGCGGTTTTTGCCCAGATCGATGGCCGACTGAAAAGGCACCAGCCGGATGGCCTCGCTTTTTTGGTTGATGCTGGCGTTGATGAGTTCCGCGTAAATGGCGTTGCTGCTCTGCTGCTTCAACTGCAGGATGTTCAGCATTTTATCCTGTACATCCACAAAGTGCTGTCCGATGATGGTGGCGGCCTGCTCATGGCTAATCACCTGGCCCAGGTGGAAATAGTGCATAAGAGGCAGGGCCACCCAGCGGTACAACGCAGCGCCACTCAGGAGCAAAAAGCTCCAGAACATACCCGTACGGACACTGGTGCCGAAGTAAAAATAATACTCCAGCAGGTTAAGCAGGATGAACAGACCCAGTACGGCGCCGACGGTATAGAGCGCGCCGCGCAGCAACTGATTGATGTAGAACTTGCGGATGAATCCGTCCAGTTTTTCAATGAGCAGGGTATAATTGTCTTTCAGCATAATGCTTTTCTTTCTTCTGTAGTTTTTGCGACCCCCAAGGTCGGGCCAGCGGGCCAAGATAAACGGATTTTCCGACGAAAAGATGGATAGCGCACCCGATTTAACGACGCGGACCGGCCATAACTATAAAATTGACCGGGCGGTGGCAGAAAAGCCGGGTAGTCTGCCAACATCCGTCTACCAAAAACCGACTTTTGCGCTTGCCGTGGCCGGTCATTTAGCCGGGTACTACGCAGATTGCAACGCTTACAATCCGCAACAACCTCCAGATCCTCCACTATCTCAACCAATAAGTATGGCGTATACCGAATCCAATATGTTGCCGCTGGGGACCGTCGCTCCGGATTTTGAATTGCCCGATACGGTCAGTGGAAAAATGATACAACTGCAGACGGTGCTCGGACCGAAAGCCACCGTCGTCATGTTTCTTTGCAATCATTGTCCCTACGTACTGTACGTCAATCCGGAGATCGTACGCGTGGTGCAGGATTACCAGCCGCAGGGCGTTTCTTTCGTAGGTGTTTGCAGCAACGATGCGGTTGCCTACCCGGAGGATGCGCCGGAAAAAATGACCCTGCACGCCCGGGCGGTCGGTTACACCTTTCCCTATTTGGTGGATGCATCCCAGGCGGTCGCCCGGGCCTACGATGCCGCCTGCACCCCCGATTTCTACGTCTTCGATGCGGACGGACGGCTGGCCTATCGCGGCCAGCTGGATCCCAGCCGGCCCAAGCGCAACCCCATTCCTTCCACCGGCGAAGACCTGCGCGCCGCGCTGGATGCCGTGCTGGCCGGTGAACCGGTGAATCCGGTGCAACGACCGTCGGGCGGCTGCAATATCAAGTGGAAGGAATAGGTGGTGGAGATGTTCGGTGTGGCCCTGCAAGTGAATGGGAACGCGGATGCAAGCAAACGCGGATAAAACGGATT
>JBKJKS010000013.1:0-2734 GCA_046597295.1 Saprospiraceae bacterium | reverse complement strand
GTCGCGGGCCAGCACGATCTGGGTATGGCCACCGCTCACCGTGAGGCAGAGGAACGGGAAGTTCGGCTTCGGATCCTCGGCAAAATGCGCCAGCACATGGGCCGTGAGGTGGTTCACTTCGACGAGGGGCAGTCCGTAACTCAGCGCGAAGGCCTTGGCAAAGGAAGTGCCGACCAGCAGTGATCCCAGCAGCCCTGGTCCCCGGGTGAACGCCACCGCGTCCAGTTCGTTTTTGGCCACGCCGGCCTGCTGTAACGCCAGGTGCACCACCGGAATAATATTGGCCTGGTGGGCCCGCGACGCTACCTCCGGCACCACGCCGCCGTACAGCCGGTGCACTTCCTGACCGGCCACGCAGTTGGACAGTACTTCGCCATCGCGAATGACGGCCGCCGAGGTATCGTCGCAGGAGCTTTCAATGGCCAGGATATGAACCGGCATGGTGGGATGTTTTAAGACGCGAAGCAGGATGAACAGTGCAAAACAACGAAAAGGGCAAATTGGCAATTTTGTTCCTTAGATTCAGGAAACGTCCGCTTTACCAGCCATAACAACCGTTAAATAAAAAGGTCCACACCAAACGGGCTATAATAAAATATTTATATAAAACCCGTCTTCTATATGATAGCAGGGGACTGACTTATGTCGGCACTACCTGATTTTGGCATGATTCTTTGTAAAGGGCAGGCAAGGTAATCCGTCAAAGGGCTTTAAAAACCGGTTATCCGTCAAAACAAACTATTCATCACGTCTAACCTCCTTTAATCTATGTTTTCCAGCAATACAAAAGAAAAAAATCCGGCCACCTCGCCGATGTCCTTGCCAATGGGCAATGATAAGGAAGGCTCGGCTACGACGGTCATCGCCAAAGGCACCACCATCGAAGGGAAGTTCATGTGCACCGAAAACGTGCGCCTGGACGGGGCCATCCACGGCGAAGTACAGGTGGAGAAGCGTTTCGTGATGGGTGATACCAGCTACGTGCAGGGCAATATCTCCGCCCACAACGCGGCGATCAAGGGCAAGATTAAGGGGGACGTATTTGTCAAAGAGGCGCTCCACCTGATGGATACCGCAGTGATCGAAGGCAATATTACCGCCCGCACGATGGTGGTGGAAGAGGGCGCCCGTTATAACGGATCCTGCAAGATTGGTGCCGCTGCCGTGGCCACGCCGGTGGCGGTAGCGGTGAAATAAGCGAAAAGCAAGACCGGAAACTGGAAACTGCGCGAGCAATGCGATATTTGCTGCGGGTTCGGGTTTCCGGCCTTTGTTTTGGCAGCATGGAGCAACGCAATTTCAATTTTACCGATGCACAATTGACCGCCGAGACGGCGCGGGAGGGGGTGCTGAACCTGGTGGTGGGTTCCGACGGCCTTTCCCTGTTGGCGACCAACGCCTACGGACGGCCCCTCGGCCTGCAAGCGCAGCACTTTCTCCAGGCCGGCCGCAGTTTCGCAGAAACCGAAGCCGACGTCCGCCGGATATTCGGCGAAGAGGCCCTGCTGACCCATGTTTACAGCCGGGTGCGCTGCGCCTTTTCCAACCTCCAGGCGACCCTCGTTCCCCGCCGTATGTTCCAGGCGGACGATCTGTCGCCCTACTTCAGCATGTTGCTGCATCCCGGCGACTATGCTTACGGATACACGGCCTTACCGGACTTCGATTGCAATGTGGTGTACGCCATCGAGCCGGCCCTGCAACGCCTGCTGGGACAATACTTCCCGGATGCACAACTGACCCACCTGGCCGCCACCCTGCTGCCCGCCTACCGGGCCAACAGTGCCCGCAGCGGCCACGAGGTGTACCTGCACCTGCGACCATCTTCCTTGTACCTCACGGTGTTCGATCGACAGAACTTGTTGTATTTCAATGCTTTTCAGTTCAAGCAAGCCAACGACGTTTTGTACTACACGTTGCTGGCCTATGAACAATTCCGGCTCAGTCCCCTCGAAACGCCACTCATCGTGACGGGTCATCTGCTGGAGGATACGGACACCTACCGCCTGCTCCAGCGTTACTGCCGGCTGCTGCGCTTCGCTGCGCTGCGCTCTTCCTTCCAGTTGCCGGTCTCGGCAGGCCATCTGCCGGCCCATTATTTTTTCGATCTGTATAGTCTGCAAACCGCCAGCTAACTTCCCTTATATGCGCATCATTGGAGGAAAAATGAAAGGCCGGCGCTTTGATCCGCCGGCGGATAACTGGCCGACCCGACCGACCACGGACATGGCCAAGGAGGCCTTGTTCAACATTCTGAACAACCTGATCGATTTCGAGGAAACGAAGGTGCTCGACCTGTTTGGCGGCACCGGCAGTCACAGCTACGAATTCATTTCGCGGGGCTGCCAGGACGTGACCTACGTGGACAATTTCGCGCTGGCGGTGCGCTTTGTGCGCAAGACTGCCCAGGTGTTCGACATTGAAAGCAGCCTGCATATTCAGCAGATGGACGTCTTTCATTTCATCAAGCACTGCACCACGCAGTTCGATTACATCTTCGCCGGGCCGCCCTATGCGCTGCCGACGATCGATACCATTCCCGACCTGATTTTTGAAAAAAACCTGCTGCTGCCCGACGGGCTTTTTGTGCTGGAGCACAATCCCTACCACGACTTTCTGGAGCACCCGCAGTTAACGGACGTGCGCAAGTACGGGAAGACAATTTTTAGTTTTTTTAAGCCTACAGCGTATTCGCCGACTTGAAGATCCGGTTCCAGTTGATGCCGTCGCGCAT
>JBKJKS010000569.1:0-2757 GCA_046597295.1 Saprospiraceae bacterium | reverse complement strand
TCGCCTCCTGTGCGGATATTTGGCCCGTCGGCCAGGTATCCGCATTACTTTTTTAAACTACAAGTAATTTCATTCGCCTGGTTGCGGCCATCCGGTCAGATTAGTGGAAAGATGGCGATAGGAGGGGCGATAAAAGTGCGCATACAATCCCTGGTGTAAATCTTCTTTTTCAAACTCTAAATCAAAAAAAATGAAACTGACCAGTTTATTGATTGCGCTGACCACCTTCACTTTATGCTTCACCGCTTGCCAACAAGCGCCCGCACCAAAAGTGGAGCCAGCAGTAAGCATGCCCGCCAAACCTGATGTATCACAAGTGCGTGCGGAAATCCAAGCCTTACAAACCGCCTTCCAAGCAGCTTTTAACGCAAGAGATGCGGCAGCACTGGTCATCTACTATGCCGATGATGCCGTCTCCTTGTTGAATGAATCGCCCAGCCTGATGGGCAAGGCGGCCATTCAGAAGGCGTATGAGCAGCAATTTGCTACGCTGCCAAAAGGAATGACCCTTTCCGTGGAAACTGTGGATGTTTTTATAGAGGGCAACTTGGCCATCGAAACAGGCAAAGACGTGGCCAAAGATGCAACGGGCAAAGTGCTTGAAACAGGCAAGTTCATGAACCTGTACGAAAAACGAAACGGGAAATACCTGTGCATTCGGGACATCAACAACACCGATAAAAAGTAAAACCCAGCAGTTCGAATCAGGATCATTAATAAAAAAAGCCGCCGTGTTATCCACGGCGGCTTTCCTATTCCTTCTAAAATCCGGTCTTAATTGTTACTGACCTGATCGCTTTCCAGGCTGCTCTGTGTTTCGGCGCCTTCCAGGCTAATGACCACGCCGTCTTTCGCTTCGTTCATCGCTGCGACCAGGGAAGTGCCTTCGCCGGGATTCACGCTGAGGATGTACTCGGCCAGCGGATCTTCTACGTATTTCTGGATGGCCCGGTGCAGCGGCCGCGCGCCAAACTGCGGATCGTAGCCTTTTTCGGCCACAAAATCCTTGGCTTCGTCGCTCAGCTGGAGGTTGAACTTCATATTGTTCAGGCGCTTCATCAGACCGACCAGGGCATTGTCGATGATCTTAAAGATCTGTTCGCGGCCCAGGCTGTTGAACACCATCACGTCATCGATGCGGTTCAGAAACTCCGGTGAAAAAGTCCTTTTCAGAGCATTCTGGATCACCGTTTTGCTGTTCTCATCGGCCGCATCCTGACGGGCCTTGGTGGCGAAACCAACCCCCTGGCCGAAGTCTTTCAACTGGCGGGCGCCGATGTTGGAGGTCATAATGATGATCGCGTTCTTGAAATCCACCTTGCGACCCAGACCGTCCGTCAACTGCCCGTCATCCAGCACTTGCAGCAGGATATTGAACACATCGGGGAGGCCCTTTTCGATCTCGTCGAGCAGGATGACCGAGTAAGGCTTGCGCCGTACTTTTTCGGTCAACTGGCCGCCTTCTTCGTAGCCCACGTAGCCGGGCGGCGCGCCGATGAGGCGGCTCACCGAGAACTTCTCCATGTATTCGGACATATCGATACGCACCAGCGCATCATCGCTGTCGAACAGGTAGCGGGCCAGCGAGCGGGCCAGCTCGGTCTTACCGACGCCGGTGGGTCCCAGGAATATAAAGGAACCGATGGGTTTCTTCGGATCTTTCAGACCCACCCGATTGCGCTGGATGGCCTTGGAGATCTTAATGATGGCCTCTTCCTGACCGATCACCAGTTTACCCAGGTCGTCGCTCATGGTCACCAGTTTCTTGCTCTCGCTCTGCGCCACTTTGCGGATCGGAATGCCGGTCATCATCGCCACTACTTCGGCAATGTCGTCCTCATTCACCGGATAGCGCTTGGTCTTGGTTTCGTCTTCCCATTCCACCTTGGCGTATTCCAGGTTGCGCACCAGTTTGCTTTCGGCATCGCGCAGGTTGGCGGCTTCCTCGTATTGCTGATTTTTGACCGCCAGGTTCTTCTGCTCCTTCAGTTCCTCGATGCTTTTCTCCAGTTCTTCCATGTGACGGGGCACCACGATGTTTTTCAGGTGGACGCGGGCGCCCACTTCATCCAGTACGTCGATGGCTTTATCGGGCAGGAAGCGGTCGGTGATGTAGCGGTCGCTGAGGCGTACGCAGGCGGTGATGGCTTCCGGCGAATAGATCACGTTGTGGAAGTCCTCGTATTTGACCTGAATGTTGCGCAGGATGTTGATCGTATCCTCCTGGCTGGGCGGCTCCACCAGTACTTTCTGGAAGCGGCGATCCAAAGCACCGTCTTTTTCGATATACTGGCGGTACTCGTCCAGGGTGCTGGCGCCGATGCACTGTAATTCGCCGCGGGCCAGGGCGGGCTTGAAGATGTTGGACGCATCGAGCGAACCCGTCGCGCCCCCGGCACCGACCATGGTGTGAATCTCGTCGATGAACAGGATCACGTCGCGGCTTTTCTCCAGCTCGTTCATGATCGCCTTGATACGCTCTTCAAACTGGCCGCGGTACTTGGTACCAGCCACCAGGGCGGCCAGATCGAGCATCACGATGCGTTTGTTGAACAGCGTCCGGCTCACTTTCTTTTGCAGGATGCGCAGGGCCAGACCTTCCACGATAGCCGTCTTACCTACGCCCGGTTCGCCGATCAGGATCGGGTTGTTTTTCTTGCGGCGGCTCAGGATCTGGCTGACGCGCTCGATCTCGGTTTCCCGGCCGATAATGGGGTCCAATTTCCCTTCTTCGGCAAGTTTAGAGATGTCGCGGCC
>JBKJKS010000153.1:0-4394 GCA_046597295.1 Saprospiraceae bacterium | reverse complement strand
GCCAGCCGGCATGAATTTCCAGGCTGGCCGGGTCGTGCTGCTCGCGGGATTCGAGGGCCAGGATCCGGCCAGCGTCATCGGTGATGACGACGCCCTGGGCGAGGGGTGGGGCGGAGACCGGGTAGACCCAGTCGGCGGTTATTTTGCGCATGGGGCAAAGGTGGATTATTCAGGTTGTATGCTTATTATAAATTGTAAACAGTGCATAATACGTCGTTCATGCTATCCTGCAGCATTTGGACCAGTTCTTCATCTAAAAATTCATAATCGTCGGCAATATGGAGCACCTGAATGGGTGGAAGTGCCAAATTTGGGTAAATTTCCCGAATTTAGCCCTTTGTGCCGGTTCCATCACGAATACCAGGTCTGCCCAATGCAGGTCACTCTCTGAAATTTTCCGGTCACTTTTCGGACTGAGTCCGGCGGAACGAATGTTGAAACGGGGATCGTTTTTAAAAATATGCTCCGCCGTCCGGCTGCGTCTTTTATTGCGGCCACAAATGACGAGTATGTTGGGTCGGTTGGTCATCCCCACCACATTTTCACCACATCCCAACCAAAACGCAGCACGATGCCCGCCACGACCACGATGAACACCTTCCGAATAAAAGCGTTGCCCCGCAAAATCGCCATCCGGCTGCCGGCGTAGGCGCCCGCCACGTTGCAGGCCATCATCGGCAAAGCGAGGTGAAACAGGACGAATCCGTGCCATAGAAAGAAGACCAGCGAGGCCACGTCGGCAATCACGTTGACCATTTTGGACAGCGCCGACGACCGGAGGAAACTATAGCCGATCACGCTGACGAACGCGAACACCAGCAGGCTGCCCGTGCCCGGTCCGATGAAGCCGTTATAAAAACCCAAAACCATCCCGATGCCCAGGGCATACCACGGACGCCGCTCCGGGGACACCCGAAAGGCTTCTTCGTGGCCAAAATCCTTTTTGCGATAGGTAAAAATGGCGATGGCCACGATGAGCAGCAGGATGATCGGCTTCAGGGCGGCCGAGGGCAACAGACTCTGTACCGTGGCGCCCAGGTAGGACATGACCGTAGCGCCAATGCCGGCGTAGAGCACCGTTTTCCAGGGAATGGGCACGGTACGGGCATAGTTCCAGGCCGCTACGGAAGTGCCGACCGCCGAGGCCAGCCGGTTGGTGCCGATGATCGCGGGCACGGATAAATGCGGATAGAGAATAAAGAAAGCGGGTACCTGCACCAGGCCGCCGCCACCCACAATGCTGTCGATAAAGCCGGCTAAAAAAGCGAATAAACAGAGCCAGTACAGTTCCATACGTGATTACGAGGCTACCTTTTCTGCGGCGGGCGCTACCTTTTCTGCGGCGGATTTTTTACCCACGTGCCGGGCGATCCAGCCCGGCACTATGATCGCACCCAGCAGCAAATAACCGTAGTAGGCCATGCCGCGCCAGAGCAGCGCCACCACCAGGCCAATGCCTTTCGGTACATAGTCGCTGGTAAAATCCACGAGGGCCATTTCTGCCAGGCCCGCTCCGCCGGGGGTGGGACTAAAAGCCATGATGATGAACATCGCCACCAGGCGCGCATAAATGAAGGCCTGCGTGGCCCCATCCACCGGCGTAGAAGGCACAATGGCGATGATGAGACAGTTGATCATGATGAACTTGCAGGTCCAGGCACCGACCGTGCCGATGATTACCTTCAGGTGATACTGCCAGTTTTGCGTGCGCATGTCGGCTGCCGCCAGTTCGAACTCTTCCCCTACCCGGCTGATCCGGGCAGACATTTTTTTTAGAAATCGCCGTTTCGCGATCCAGCCCAGGACGCCTTTGGCAAACTGCGGGCGGATGAACAGGAAAAATATCAGAATGACCAGATAGACCGCCATGATCGCATAGGTGGCAAAAAAGGCGACGTTGGCCAGGTTGAGGTCGTTGAAGGTCTTCATGCCGGGGTAGAGCATGGGCGGACCATACAGGGCCAGCCACAGCGGGAGGGTCAGCACGAAGAAACCCGAGTCAAGAACCATGGCGTAAAATACCGCCGCGGCCGTGCGCCCGGCGGGCAGCTTCTCCTGGGTCATCACGAACATCATGACCACGGGACCACCCTTGCTGGTGGGCGTGACTGCGGCGCTGAATTCCCACAACACGATGAGCTCGAGGCACTTGCGCCAGGAGAAATAGCCGCCGGTCAGCGTGTGCAACCGGAAGGCATAAAATAAATGCCGGATAATGAGCAGTAAGAAGGCCAACCCGATCCAGGCGAAGGCGCGGGCCGTCCAGTCAATGGCCCGGAACTGCTGGGCGTCGAACTGGCGATAGAACAAATAACCCACCGCCGCGATGCCCAGGATGATGGGCAGGATCATCCGCGAAGCCCGAAAAGAACGCAGGGTTTTTTGGGTTTCCGCTTCCTGTTCGGCCTCGCTGAGTGCGGATTTTTGCATGGTGGTGGTGGTCGGGCGTGCTGTTGAAGTAGGGTAACAAATAAGGGGGAGGGTGGTTCGGTCCGGGGGCACATTCGGCGTGGCCATCATGTTGCTATTATAAAGGGGTAGGTGGTGTTTTCTGTAAATTGTTTGAAAATCGTAAGTATTGGTTTGAAATTCGTTCTAAAGGAGTTGGATTGGTCCATTGCTTTGCAGCTGGAAAATTTAAAAACAGATGCATTTTTCAGAATTGCAAATCTCCTTCAAAAAAGCCTGCCTGCTTTTTGCGCTTTGGCAGCTCGCGCAATGCTCTTTTGCCCAAAAGACGGACAGTACCCAGGTAGCCAGCCATTTCTCGGGTGCGGTCAGTGTTACGCATAACGGTATCTCCCTAATACCCAGCTTTTCTTTGGGTAAACCAGCGGCCATATTCGATATGGCCGTAGGCAAAAGAAGACTTAGTTTTGAACCACAATTTCGCTTTGCACTGGCAGGAAAACCCTGGTCCTTCCTTTTTTGGTGGCGATATAAATTGTTTAAAAACAGCAAATTATCCATTAGTATTGGCGCCCATCCCGCCCTTAATTTTAAAACTGAGTCCTTTTCAACCGGTGGAGCGACCAGAGAGATTATAATTTCCAGGCGCTACTTAGCCGGAGAGCTGGCACCCAATTATCTGCTGACCAAACATATCAGCGTCGGCCTGTATTACCTGTATTCACATGGTTTTGATCAGGGCGCCCGGAATACGCACTTTCTTACCTGCAACACCAGTTTTTCGAATCTCCAAATCGCCAAACAGTTTTTCCTGAAGGTCACACCACAGATTTACTACTTGAAAATGGACAAACAAGATGGCTTTTACTGCAGTTCTACCCTGACTTTGTCCAGGAAAAATTTCCCGTTTTCCATCTCGTCAATTATCAATAAAACTATTAAGACCAATATTCTGGCGAGTAAAGACTTTATCTGGAATGCCACTTTGGTGTACGCTTTTAGTGGAAACTACGTTCAACAGTAGACGAGACAACACTGGACCCGTTGCCGTTCGGGTTGAAATCAGTAATTTTACCCACATGGATAAGACTGAAACCATAGCCGACCTGTATAAAAGAAAGTTCGACTGGATGCCGGATACTCTTCGCAAGGAGATCGGCCATTTCAACGTTTTCCGGTTAGAGCCTTTTGTGGGTGACAAAGCCAGGCCGGTACCTTATAAAAAGAGAGACTATTTTAAGATCATGCTGGTAATCGGCCAGGGTAAAGTGCATTATGCCGATAAAGTGATCGAAGTACAGAAACAGGCCTTGGCTTTTTCCAATCCGCAAATACCGTATAAGTGGGAAAATACTGATTATATCCGGAGCGGTTTTTTTTGCATTTTCGACCAGTATTTCTTTCATCAATATGGCCATTTGCATCAATATGCCGTATTTCAGCCCAATGGGACGCACGTACTTGAATTGACGGATGAACAAGTAAATCGGGTAAGCGACTTATACGGGCGGATGTTTGCCGAGATCAATTCCGATTACATCCACAAATATGACGTCGTGCGGACCCTTGTTTTTGAATTGCTGCATTTTGCCATGAAAATGCAGCCCGCTGCCAATTTCGACGCGCAGCCGATCAATGCATCGCAACGAATTTCCATGTTGTTTCTGGAACTTTTGGAACGGCAATTCCCCCTGGACGATACCCACCAAAGCGTACAGCTGCGTTCGGCTGCTGACTTTGCCAACCAGTTAAACATCCACGTCAATCACCTGAATCGGTCCGTAAAGGAAACCACTCAGAAAACTACCTCCGACCTCATTGCCGGGCGTCTTCTGCAAGAGGCAAAAATCCTGCTCAAGCACAGTACCTGGACCGTATCCGAAATTGCTTACGCCCTTTGTTTCAGAGAGATAACCCATTTCAATAACTTCTTTAAGAAACATGCCGGTTTAAGCCCTTTGAAGTTTAGGCATGTTTGAATTTTG
>JBKJKS010000052.1:0-19903 GCA_046597295.1 Saprospiraceae bacterium | reverse complement strand
GCTTGACCAAACCGCACTGGCTACCGGCAGGGAAATTATTTGTTGAAAAACCGCCAGGCCAATGCAAAGTGCCGCCCACCCCAGCGCGGTATAGATCAATCGGTAAGCGCCGCGCTCGCCGATCCGGATGACCAGCGTCGTCAATCCATGGCGCCGGTCATAAGCGAGGTCGGTCAGGTCATAGCCTAAAGCCAGGGCAAAAATAAACGCTGCCCGGGCTACGAATATGGGCCATAACAGCTGTCCGGCTGGCAGCCAGACCGTCACCCAGGCCCAGGCCAGCGCAATGACGATCGGCTTGGCGGTCGGCTGGGCGCGCAGGCCGTTTGTTCCGGGCCTTTGGAGGCCATAATAGGCTGTCCATAAGAGGAGCGGGCCCAGTGCAGAAAATTGTGTCGAACGATCCAGCCACCAAAAGCACAGCCCAGCCCCTCCACCCAGCACCCATACCAGCCACCTATACGCCCGCCGGGGATGCGTACAATGGTAACCGAACACCGTACTGCCGAAGACGAAACCATCCAACCAGCCCGGTACGGTGGGCAGGCCGAGCATCAGTCTGGTTTGGAACAACATCGCCAGGGCACAGCCACCAATCCACAGCAGGCCGGAAAATCCGGTTATGAAGGAGCGAATTGTCATTGGAGGGTTATAAAACGGATGTAGCACTGGCTTTTAACCATCTCATAACAGTCGAAACGCATGCTTTACGCGTCAGAAAGTGTTAAGATAGTTCATACCATTTTAATTGTGAAAACCATGAAACGTACATTTTTATGCTTGCTGCTGGCGGTTGCTTTTATCGGGCAGGTACAGGCCCAATATTTCGGCCGCAACAAGCCCCGCTACCGCGAACAGGACTTTAAAGTAGCGGAAACCGATCACTTTTCCATTTACAACTACCTCAACAATCCGGAGAAGCTGCAGGAACTGTCCACTGCCGCTGAAACCTGGTATATCATGCACCAGGCGGTGTTGCAGGATACGTTCAAAACCAGAAATCCGCTGATCATCTATAATGATCATGCGGGCTTCCAGCAAACCAACACGATACAGGGCGATATCAGTGTGGGGACCGGCGGGGTCACCGAAGGCCTGCGCAACCGCGTGGTGTTTCCGGTGGCGATGACCAACCAGCAGACCGACCACGTTTTGGGCCACGAGCTGGTACACGCTTTTCAGTACCACATGATCCTTAATGGCGACTCGACCAACATGCGCAGCTTCGCCAACCTGCCGCTCTGGATGGTGGAGGGCCTGGCGGAATATTTGTCCATCGGTCGCATCGACGCCCACACCGCGCTCTGGATGCGGGACGCCGTGCTGAACGACGACGTACCCAGGATCAGGGACCTGGATGGATACAAGTATTTCCCATACCGCTGGGGTCAGGCTTTCTGGGCCTTTGTAGCGGGTAAGTACGGCGATGAGGCCATCCGGCCTTTATTCGTTTCAACCGCTAAATACGGTTTTAAAGAGGCTGTACCACTTGTCCTGCATACCACCCCGGATTCGCTGTCCGAGGCCTGGCGCAGCACCCTGCGTACATATTACGGACAATGGGTCAAAAAAGGCCAGAAAGAGAACTTGCCGGGCAAAAAACTGCTGTCGGAAGAAAATGCCGGCAAAGCCAACATTTGTCCCGTGCTGAGCCCGAACGGCAAGTACGTGATCTTCCTGTCGGAAAAAAGCGTGTTCACCACCGACCTTTTCCTGGCGGATGCCCGCACCGGTAAGATCCTGCGCAAAGTAGCCAGCACATCCTCCGATGGCCACATCGACCAGTTCAACTTTATCGAAAGCGCCGGCACCTGGAGTCCCGACGATAAGCGCTTTGCTTTCGACGTCTATGAAAAAGGACAAAGTGTGCTGGTCATTAAAGAGGTATTCAATGCCGGGAAATCGGAAAAAATCGTGCTGCCCGGCGTACAGGCTTTCGCCAATCCGGCCTGGAGCCCCGATGGCAAAACCATCGTGGTCAGCGGACTGGTCAATGGCCAGACCGATCTCTACGCCTACGACCTGAAAACGAAAAAGGTGACCCGGTTGACGAATAGCCGGGCCTCCGAAATCCTCCCGGTCTGGAGTGCCGATGGCCAGTCCCTGGCTTTCTCCACCGACGAACTCAGCCTGGCCCGGGGCCGCACGAACGGCGCCTGGACGATGAACCTCGCGGTGCTGGACCTGGCTTCCGGCCAGGTGGAGCAACTCGACCTGTTTTCCGGAGCGGACAACCTGAACCCGCAGTTCGACAAAGCCGGCAACCTGTTCTTTCTCAGCGACCGCGACGGTTTCCGGAACCTGTACCGCTACGAGGTGGCTTCCAAAAAGGTGTATCAGCTCACCAAATTGTTGACCGGTATCACCGGCATCACGCCTTATGCACCGGCCATCACGGTAGCCGACGATCGCGACCGGGTGCTGTACACGTACTATTCGAAAGGCGCCTACACCGTGTATCAGGCCAAAAGCGAGGACTTCCTGCAGGAAGACGTCACCGGCATGGCCGTCGATATGGTGCCGGCGGCCCTGCCGCCCTTCCATCCCCAGCAGCGCGACGTGGTGAACACCAATCTGCGCCTGCTGGACCTGACGACCAAAACGATCGGTGCGGCCACGCAACCGAAAGAGGTGCCCTATAAGCCGAATTTTAAGCTCGACTACGTCGGGGGCAGCGCGGGCGTCGGGGTAAACACCGGCAACAGCAGTTTCGGCACTTCCACCGGTCTGGCTGGTGGCATTGACCTGCTGTTCGGCGATATTCTGGGCAACAACCAGTTGTACGCCGGTGTGGCCCTCAATGGCGAGGTGACCGATGCGGCCGGCCAGTTTTCGTACATTAACCAGAAAAAGCGGATCAACTGGGGCGTCAACCTGTCGCACATTCCGTTCCGTTCCGGGCGTTACCTCCAGGATCCGGACTTTGAACCCCAGACGGAAACCACGCTGGATGGCAAGCAAGAGTACTTGGGCTACAAAGACCAGGTCATCGTGCAGCGGCTTTTCCAGGAACGTTTGGGTGTGTTCGCTGCCTATCCCTTCTCGGTGACCAAACGCTTCGAGGTGGGCGCCGCTTACGAATACTACCACCAACGGGTGGATCGCTATGTGAATTACATCAACTTCGACGGCAGGAATCTGGGGCAGGACAAGGAGCGTATACCGTCGCCGGGCAGCCAGAACCTGGCCAGCGTAAATGCGGCCCTGGTGGGCGATAACTCCTATTTTGGATTGACCGCCCCGCTGAAAGGCTGGCGCTATCGCCTGGGCGTGGAGCAGTATGCGGGCGCGTATAAGTTCTCGACTCTGCTGCTTGACGGCCGCCGGTATTTTTACATGAAACCCGTCACGTTTGCGGTGCGCGGCCTGGGTTACGGCCGGTTCGGGGGCAATGCCAACAACACGAATGAGGTGTTTCCACTCTTTGCTGGCCAGTCCTATTTTGTACGGGGCTATACGTCCTCCGTGCTGAGTGAGCAGGCGCCGGAATTGTACGAGCAAATGGCCGGGAGCAAGATCGGGATTTTCAATGCCGAGATCCGGTTGCCGTTCACCGGACCACGTCAATTATCGCTGATCAAGTCGGGATTCCTGATCACCGACCTGAACCTGTTCTTCGACGCGGGCGTCGGTTTTTTCAATTTTGCCGACTTCAACCCGACCGACCTTGATCCGCAGGACGGACGCGATCCGGTGCGGCACAAAGCCCTGATGTCCACGGGTGTATCGATGCGCGTAAACGTGTTCGGCGCCCTGGTGGTGGAGCCGTATTTCGCGCTGCCCCTGTCCGTTGCGAAGGAGAAGCGGAGTTGGACCTTCGGGTTGAATTTTGTGCCGGGGTGGTAAGAAAGGAATGTGGCCAATGTGATAAATAGCGAGCGCGTCGTCGGGAGTTCCGGCGACGCGCTTTTTTTGGGTAAAATGGAGGGGTCAGGTGAGGGCTGCGAAATAACCTTTTGTGGCGGCGAGGAAGGTGCGGGCGTGGTCGAGGGCGGCGGTTATATCATCCGCATCTGGCTCAAATTCAAAATCGTAGTCTGATGATTGACGCAGGCCAAAAACTTTCGAGAGCATTTTTGCCAGGGAAATGTCTAAAAGGCCCGGTTTTATATAATGCTCGGCAAATTTCAGGTGTGATCCCTGGTGCGTCTTGACAAAGATATCTTTGTGATGTAACAGGGCTGAAATACAATCAAACATACAGTAGTAGGAGCGATTGATAGCAACCTGAAATCGGTTATGTTCAAAGTTGAACACTGCATCGGAAAGACAGTCCTCCGCACGATCAATTATTTTTTTGATTTCCGATGTCATATTTCCACGCCTTCCTTTCTCACGTTTTTATAAAAAAGGAACTGCGAGGTCTCCAATTGTTTCAATGTAGTCGGATGCTTAGATATGCTGATATTGTTATCAAAAGAGATTTTGAAAAGAGGTTCGCTCATCCGGATAAGTTCCTTGCCTACTGTAATAGCATCATCCTTCAGCACCACCAAAAAGTCAATATCCGATTCCTCGTGGAAGTCGCCGCGCGCGTAGGAGCCATACAGAATGACCTTGGCCAACCGGTCGCCGTAGAGCAATTGGAGTTGCTCCTTTACGGCTTTAGCGATGGCGTCTTTGTCGATCATGCGTAGGATATTTTGAGTGTGCAAAAATAGGGTTTTTCACCTGAACCTAAAGCCCCCATTACTTCACCATGAAGGGGAAGGGTACATCGAGCAGGACGAAACAATATCGTCTCCGCCGTGCTTGGTATTTTCACCATATCCGTCAGGCTAAGCCTTTGTATGATAGATGTGGCATGAATTAAGGGGAATTTTTTTCTGAAAAAAATTCCCCTTAATTCATCCCACATCTAGATTCGCAAGCCGCCTTTTCGCAGGGAATAGAGTCGAGTTTTTTCGCCGGAGCGTATTGCCTTTTTTGCCTATTGCTAATCGCCCTTTGCCTTTTACGAACTGCCCTTTTTGCCGGTTGCCTTTTTACCGCTTGCCAATTCCACCTTGCCCTTCGCTTTTTTGCCTTTTGCCTGCGGCGGCCCTGCTCCCTCGAACACCATCACCGCCAAAGGCGCCAGGCGGATGGAAAGCGATTGTTCGTGCCCGTGCGACGCCTCCTTATGCGACGGCCTATCGCCGTTCAACATGCCGCTGCCGCCGTATTCCGCATCGTCGCTGCTGAGTATTTCGCGCCACAGGCCGCCATGCGGCACCCCCAACCGGTATTCTTCCATGGCATTGGCATTGAAATGGCAAACGATCAGCAGCACAGGATCGGTAACATCGCCCTTGCGGAGATAGGCCACCACGCTGTTGGCGGTATCGTCGCCGGATATCCATTCGAAGCCGTCGGCGGCGAAGGCTTTCCGCCAGATGGCCGGATGGCGAACGTAGAGCTGATTGAGCGCGCGCACCCACTTTTGTACGCCCTGATGAGCGGCATGTTGCAGCAGGCCCCAGGTCACGCCGGTGTCGTGGCTCCACTCGCTGGTCTGGCCGATCTCGCCGCCCATGAACAGCAGCTGCGAGCCGGGGTGCATCCACTGCAGGCCCAGCAGGGCGCGCAGGTTGGCAAATTTCTGCCAATCGTCGCCGGGCATTTTGTACAGCAAAGAAGATTTCATGTGCACCACTTCATCGTGGCTCAGGGGCAGCATGAAGCGCTCCGAGAAGGCATAGACCATCGAAAAGGTGATCTCACTCTGGTGGAACTGGCGGAACATCATCGGACGCTTGAAATAGCCCAGGGCATCGTTCATCCAGCCCATCATCCATTTCTGGTCGAAACCCAGCCCGCCGTCGGGTATGGCGTGGGTCACCCCGGGAAAGGAGGTACTTTCTTCAGCGATCGTCTCTACGCCCGGGTAGGTGGTATGCATGGCGTCGTTGAAATCACGCAGAAACGCGATGGCCTCCAGGTTTTCGCGACCGCCGTAAATATTGGGGATCCATTCGCCCTCCTTGCGGGAAAAATCGTGGTGCAGGATGGACGCCACGGCATCCACCCGCATGCCGTCGATGTGGTAGCGCTCCACCCAGAACAGGGCATTACTGACCAGAAAGGAACGCACTTCCTGGCGGCCGTAGTCGAACACATAGCTGTTCCAGTCGGGCTGGAAGCCCCGGCGCGGGTCGGCGTACTCGTATAAATGCGTTCCATCGAACAGGTATAATCCATGAATGTCGCCGGGGAAGTGGGAGGGCACCCAGTCGAGCAGTACGCCGATGCCGGCCCGGTGAAAGGCATCGATCAGGTACATGAGGTCTTCCGGCAGCCCGAAACGCCCGGTGGGCGCGAAGTAGCCGGTCACCTGGTAGCCCCAGGAGGGAAAGAAGGGGTGTTCCATCACCGGCATGAGTTCGACGTGGGTAAAGCCCATGTCCAGCACGTAGGGCACCAGTTCGTCCGCCAGTTCGCGGTAGTTGAGGGAGCGGTTGCCATCTTCCGCCAGTTTCTTCCAGGAGCCGATATGCACTTCATAGACCGACCAGGGTTGTGGCTGGCCGGCCCGGGCACGGCGCTGCTCGATCCAGCCCGCATCCTGCCAGTCGTAGGTATTATCCCAGACGATGGAAGCCGTGCGCGGCGGGGTTTCCCAGCGCAGCGCGAAGGGGTCGCCTTTGTCGAGGTGGACGCCGGCGGGGGTTTCGATCCGGTATTTATACGCCGTGCCTTTGGCCAGGCCGGGTATAAACCCTTCCCAAATACCACTGCTATCCCAACGGGGGAGGAGCACATGGGCGGTGGGGTCCCAATTGTTGAAATTACCCGTCACGGAAACCCGTTTGGCGTTCGGTGCCCACACTGAGAAACAAACGCCGCGTTCACCACCCACTTCCACCAGGTGGCTGCCCAGTTTATGATGCAATTGAAAGTGCTTGCCCGCCTGGAACAGGGCAATATCGAAATCGGTGAGGAGCGAGAAGGGGGTAACTGCTGCCATACTGTTGGTGCTGAAGGTGCGGAGGCCAATGCTGAACAAACGGATGTGGGAACCTGAACGAGGCGATGAAGCGCCGCTAAGCAAGCCGCTTCTACCCTGAATTGGGTGAAAGGTAGCGGAATCCCCAAAGATAGGGCGAAGACGATGCGGTGAAAATTGCTTGGCACAATTTTGGCAGCCCGCCTTTGCCTCCCTTCCTTTAGTCCAAACCAAAAAATAACCGCATGAATGGTCACGACGTACTGGTTACCTTCCAGAAATTTCCACTTTTCGCTAACCTAGCCCCGGAAGACCTGCAGCGCCTGGCCCATATGGCGGAACCCAAGACGGCCTCCCATCACTCGTTCATATACCTGGCCGACGAACCCAGCGATCATCTTTATCTGCAGTGCAGTGGTGCGGTGAAAATCGGTATTTATTCTCCCGACGGACGGGAAATCATCAAAAGCATCCAGCATCCCTATACCGTATTTGGCGAACTGGGCCTGACCGGCGAACCCTGTCGGACCGAGTTTGCCTGTGCCATGAGCATGGATGTGCACTATTTTGCCATTCGTGCCGAGGACTTCCGTTACCTGATGCAGCAAAATTACCGGCTGGCCCAGTCTATGCTGCTCTACATGGGCGAACGCCTGCGCCGGGCGGAACGACATTGGGAATCGCTCATTCTGAAGGATGTGCGCACCCGCATTGTCGATTTTCTGAAAGAAAGTGCCGGCGAACGGGGCCGCCAGGTCGGTTTCGAAACGCTGGTGAAACACGGGCTTACCCAGCAGGATATTGCCAATCTGGTGGGCGCCAGCCGCCAGACCGTGACCGCCATCCTCAATGAGTTGCGCAAATCCAACCTCATTCACTTCAACCGCAATACGATTCTGATCCGCGATCTGGAAAAATTAAATTAAGCCAGGCAGTAAAGAAAGTGGCCCGATTTGTCCTGCTGACAAATCGGGCCACTTTCTTTACTGCCCGCACGGCAAGCCAGCGGAAAAACTTCCGTCCTCCTTATTCGTTGATTTTCAATATTTTAATTTCTACCCGCTGGTTCGCTTTGCGGCCTTCCGGCGTTGTATTTTGCTGAATGGGGTTCTTTTTCCCATAGCCTTTGGATTGGACCCGTTCGGCGATGATGCCCCTACTGATCAGCCAGTCCGCCACCGCTTTAGCCCGGTTAGTAGAAAGATCATTGGCAAATTGTTCGGTCGGGTTGTTGTTGGTATGGCCGCCTATTTCCACGAATACATCGGCGTTATTCTGCAGAAAGTTCAGCATTTCCTTTAGTGCCGCTACGCTTTCGGGTTTCAGATCGTACTTGTTGGCTTCGAAGTACACCTTGTCCAGCCGGATAATATCGCCGGCTTTGAGTTTGCTGCGGTCCAGCACCTTGGTCACCGGCGGTTTCGGCTTCTGCGTGTCCCGGGGCGGCGGCGGGGTTCTGATGACCGGGGGTACCTTTTTCGGTCCTTTTTCCACCAGCCTCTCCTCCGGCATTTGTTCCGGGCCGCAGCTCACGTTCCGGATGGGCGAGGCATTATCCACCAGGATGTTGCCGTTGTAGGGAAAAAGCAGGGGCGTTTTATAATAGGCTTCTAGCATAATATAGCTCCACGAGCCCTTCTTCGGGCTCAGCCGGCAATTGGTCGTCAACCAGCGGCTGTTCTGGATAATGGAGGTCTCGAACAGCGGTTCGCCTTTTTCACAGGGACTGTTGCCGCCCCAGACGATGAGGCGGGCCGGGGTAGCGTAGCTGGAATGCGCCGGGGAGTTTCTGGTCGGGCTCATATACTCCAGGGAGCGACACAGATCGAGGGTGAACTCATAGCATTGGTTCACTTCCAGCGGACGACTGAGGCGCTGGCCCACCATTTCCCAGGTTTCATTGTCACGCACCACCAGGCCGAGGTATGACTGGCCATTGCTGGGGGCCAGGGTGACGCCAAACTGGCCGGGCTGCACATCGGGCGGCGATTCGGCGGCCGGACCACAGTCGGTCCAGCCATTGGGTTGCTGACTGGAGCGGGGCAGATCTTCAAAGGAAGGGTTGACCATCAGGATCGGTGCCTCTTTCTGAGCGGCTGCCAGCACCGGCAACAGCAGCAGGAAAACTGCGCAGTTAATTTTACTTGCAAAAGACATGGTATGCTGTTTTGATTAAGATCGTGAAGGAGGCTGTTGCAAAGCGTATGCCATTCAACGTATGGCCGCTCTTAAACAACTTTTTGCGGTGTTCGGGGGCTGTAACGCCTGAAACTCTGGTTTTCATGTTCCATTTTCAACTTTTGACGATCAATTAAGGTAATTGTATCGTCAAAAACCACTCCGTTACGGCAAACGGCCTGCGGCGAAAAGCCGCAGCCCGTTTTACTGCTGCTGCTGCAATACATCCTTCAGCAGCCGGAAAGCGTCCTATTTGAACGCATCCAGCCCGGTCACATCCATGCCGGTGATCAGCAGGTGAATGTCGTGGGTACCTTCGTAGGTGAGGACCGTCTCGAGGTTCATCATGTGACGCATGATGGGGTATTCATTGGTAATGCCCATGCCCCCGTGGATCTGGCGGGCTTCGCGGGCGATGGTCAGGGCCATGTGTACGTTGTTGCGTTTGGCCATGCTGACCTGTGCGGCAGTCATTTTTCCGGCGTTGGCCAACGTACCGAGCCGCCAGGCCAGCAGCTGCGCTTTGGTGATCTCGGTGATCATCTCGGCTAATTTTTTCTGCGTCAGTTGGAATCCGCCGATGGGTTTACCGAATTGCATACGCTCCTTCGAATAGCGCAGCGCCGAATCATAGCAATCCAGGGCTGCCCCGATGGCGCCCCAGGCAATACCGTAGCGGGCTTTGGTGAGGCAGGTGAGCGGGCCTTTCAGGCCAACGACGCCGGGCAGGGTGTTGGCCTTGGGCACCCGCACGTCCTCGAAGACCAGTTCGCCGGTGATGCTGGCACGTAGCGACCATTTACCGTGGATCTCCGGCGCCGTAAAGCCCGGCATACCTTTCTCCACAATAACGCCGCGGATCTTGCCTTCCGGGTCTTTCGCCCAGACCACGGCTATATCGGCAATGGGCGAGTTGGTGATCCACATTTTGGCGCCGTTGAGGATCCAGTGGTCGCCATCGTCCCGCAGGTGGCTGGTCATTTCACCCGGGTTGGAACCGGCGTCCGGTTCGGTGAGACCAAAACAGCCGATCATTTCGCCGCTGGCCAGTTTGGGCAGGTAGTGCCGGCGGTGTTCTTCGGAACCGAACTTATAGATCGGGTACATCACCAGCGAACCCTGCACCGAAGCCATGGAGCGGATACCGGAGTCACCGCGTTCGAGTTCCTGCATGATGATGCCGTAGGCGATCTCGTCCATGCCGCCGCCGCCGTATTCTGCGGGCAGGGAGGGACCGAAAGCGCCGATTTCGGCCAGGCCTTTGAAGAGGTGGACCGGACACTGGGATTGGTCGGAGTAGGCTTCGATAATGGGGCTGACCTCGCTTTTCACCCACTGACGTACGGCATCGCGGGCCAGCAGGTGTTCGGAAGTAAGCAGCTCATCCACGCCGTAGTAGTCGTGGTGCTGATAGCGGTCCTCCCGGGCGGTACGGGTCGGCTGGGTGGTGGCTACGCCATTTCCATTGTCAGACATATTTCCTTTATTTGGTTAGGAACAAGTAAGTATTCTTAGGTAAATGCTACCGCAAAAGTAAGCAAAAATTTCTAGCGCTCCGGCAGGCTAAACCCCCTGAAGCCTTATTTATACAAAATAAAATTTCTTACAAGGGGGGCTTGCATGGCCAAAAACGAAGATGGTTTGGAAGAATGGTCTTTCCCCGACCGCTAAAAATTCCCGCCGGCACTACCAGGCCCAATCATCCAGCCCTTCTAAGGGTGTGGACTTCACTGTCCGTTTGGTATGCACCCGCTGCTGCTGGCGTTCCAGCACCAGCCGGGCCAGACCCAGCGCGGGCAGCTCCGGGGCGGCCGGGTGCAGCGCCTGGTTGATCTTCGGTTCCAGCACATCGAGCCGGTAGAGCATGCTCAACAGGTAGTCAGGTTGGCGTTCGAGCATCTCGTCGATGCGCCGGGCGAGCAGCACCAGCAACTCCGCTTCCGTGGTGGGCGGTGGTTCATCCTCGAATGCAAAGGGCACCCGCAGCAGATCGGTTGTTTCTTGCCAGCTGTCGTCGGTCATGGGGCAAAGATACGGCAGTTTGGAATTTGTGTTTTTGATGGCCATAATTTACCGGTCAATAGGGGACCATTGCCCTACCTTTGCCCGCCCAAACCCACTTATCCACCAGACGCTGTACATGAAATTTGCGACCAAAGTCATCCACGCGGGCATCGAACCGGATCCCTCCACCGGGGCGGTGATGACCCCCATTTACCAGACCTCCACCTACGCCCAGTCCGCGCCCGGCGAACACCAGGGCTACGAGTATGCCCGCACCCAGAATCCCACCCGCACGGTACTGGAGCGCAACCTCGCAGCCCTCGAAAACGGTACGGATGCCATTTGTTTCGGCTCCGGACTGGCCGCGCAGGATGCGGTGACCAAACTCTTTGCCTCGGGCGATGAAATATTGGCGGTGAACGACTTATATGGCGGCAGCTACCGGCAAATGGTGCGGGTATACGGCCAGTGGGGTCTGCAAAGCCGCTTTGTGGATATGTATACCGCTGCGAACGTGGAGCGTGAAATCGGCCCGGCCACCAAACTGATCTGGATCGAGACGCCGACCAATCCGATGCTCAATCTGGTGGATATCGAAGCGGTGTGCGCCATCGCCCGGCGGCATGGCATCCTGACCTGTGTGGACAACACCTTTGCCTCGCCCTATTTGCAAAATCCCCTCGATCTGGGTGCGGACATTGTGCTGCACTCGGCTACCAAGTATTTGGGCGGCCATTCCGATGTGGTCCACGGTTGTCTGATCGTAAAGGATGCCGAGCTGGGCCAGCGACTGCATTTCATCCAGAATGCCACCGGCGCCGTGCCCGGCCCGCAGGACTGTTTTCTGATCCTGCGCGGCATCAAGACGTTGCACCTGCGCGTGGAACGGGCCTGCCAGAATGCCGAAAAGATTGCTCATTTTCTGGCCGGCCACCCGAAGGTAGCCAAAGTTTTCTGGCCGGGTTTTGAGCACCACCCCAACCACGACATCGCCAAAAAGCAAATGCGGATGTTCGGCGGTATGGTGTCCTTTGATCTGCACGACAACACGCTGGAAGCAGCGACGCGGGTGCTGAGCGGCACGCATTTGTTTACCCTGGCCGAATCGCTGGGCGGCGTGGAGTCGCTGATTGGACACCCGGCCAGCATGACCCATGCCAGCATTCCCCGCGAAGCGCGCCTGCGGGTGGGCCTCACCGATTCGCTCATCCGCCTGAGCATCGGTGTGGAAGACGCGGACGATCTGATCGAAGACCTGGCAGCGGCGCTGGATCAGGCCTAGGGCACCGGCGTTCACCATTCCTCACGCTTCCGTCCCCTTATGTCCTGGCAACATAATGCTCCTTATTTTTACTGGCAAGCCCTGCGCTACGCGAAGAACCGGGCCCACTACAAACGCATGGTCGCCTGTTTTCCCCAGTGGAAAGCGGCCTTGCAACCGGGGCACAATTCGATTGCGGACGAGCGCGCCTGGATCACTTTTGACGCGCTGGATTTTCTGGACAGCTGGCTACTGCCGACGCACCGGGTATTCGAGTACGGCGGCGGCGGCTCGACCTTATTTTTCTGCAAACGGGCCGGTTTCGTGGCCACCGTCGAACATGACGGCCAGTGGTTCGACATCCTGACGCAAAAAGTAGAGGAGAAAAACCTCCGGAACTGGGAAGGTTTTTTCATTCCTGGCGAACCGGTCACCGATGGATCGCTGCCCCGACCGGCCGACCCCCACGCTTTTCGCAGCGGCGGAAAAGGTTTTGAAAATCAATCGTTTGAAAAGTACGCCAAAGCCATTATCCGCTACCCACCCGCTTCCTTCGATCTGATCCTGGTCGATGGCCGGGCGCGACCGGCCTGTATTCAGCAAGCCTTGCCCCAGCTCCGGCCCGGGGGCCTGTTGGTCGTGGATAATGCGGAGCGCGACTATTACACGGCGTCGTTCGAAGACGTATTCAGGACGCAGTTCGAGCCGGTGCTGACGGCGTATTCGCCGGGCCCTTATGCGGCCATTTTCACCATTACCCTGGTGTTGGTCAAAAAATAGCCTTTGGCATACAAGGCGCAGTTGCAATACGAAGAAGCCTCTATTTTTGACCTGCTTTACTTCCCCACCATTTTTTATACCCGGATACCTGATGCAATCGACCTGTTTTGCCAGCCTCTGCGCTGCGCTGTTTTTGCTATGTCCCTCCTTATCGGCCCAGCCGGTCACTTTTCAAAAATTATACGGCGGCAGTGGAGACCAGGCCGGCAATTATGTGGTAGAGGCCCAAGACGGCGGTTATTTGATTGCCGGCTCCACGACCGATCCGAATTTACCCAGCGACGGTTACTTGTTGCGGGTGAATACGATGGGGGATATTTTGTGGCAAAAGCGCATGGGCGGCAGCAGTAAGGATGGGTTCCAGGTGGCGAAGCAAACCGACGATGGTGGCTTCATTATACTGGGAGAAACGGCGAGTACCGGCAGCGGCGAAAATGATATCTGGCTGGTAAAAATCACAGCGGCGGGTGACGTCGTCTGGGAAAGGGTTTTCGGCGGTTTCAACTCCGATCTTGGCCGGGGTCTGCTGGTCATCCCCGATGGCTATATTATTTCCGGGCCGCAATCGAGTACAGGCCCCAGCAATCAAAGCACGTACGTCATCCGGCTGGACGCTGCCGGACAAACAATTTGGTCGAAGACCTATTTCAGCGGCATCAGCAATATTCTACAGGTAGAGTACGCGGAAGGGAACACGCTGTTTGCCTGCGGCGGCTTAGATGCTCATGGCGCTTTTGTGCGCCTTGATGCTGCCACCGGCGATGTGCTCAGTACCCTAGGTTTTGGCGGATCGGGTCCGGAAGCACTGTACTATAGTCGCCCAACCCTGGACGGTAATCTGGTGTTGGCCAACCATACCTGGTCGGTGACCGGTGGGGTGGAGTTTCGTTACTGGGTGCGCAAAGTGACGAAAAACGGCGCGCCCATCTGGTCGAAGACCTATGGCATTCCCGGCTTAAATATGCGCGGCAAGATTGAAACGCTGGCGGATGGCGGTTTTTTGCTGAGCCCCCGTCAGGATAATGCCGCGGCAACGAATAATGACGCCTACCTGATCAAATTGAACGCACTGGGGGCCATTGTGTGGGCCTACAATTATGGGGGAGCATCCTCTATTGAACTCCTTTCCAGTGCGCAGGAAACGGTAGATGGAGGCATTATTGCCGTTGGACAACAGCAGTCAGGCAATGGCAATGTGGAAATCTTATTGCTTAAAACCGATGGGCAAGGGCTGATCGAGGGCTGTTGTATTCCGCCAGCCAACTTCGAAACCGTTGATTTCAACCCTTCCAACGTACCGGTCTTGCTGGAGAAGGCTATATTTTTTGCCGGGCAGGCTGCTGGTTCGTCCAGTGTGGGGACCGCGTACACCGGTACCGACTATTGCCCGCCCAATAACCAGTTTGTAAATCTTTATGCGGTGATCAGCCTTTGTCCCGGACAGTTGCAGGTCATCGGCGGCCAAACTTACACGGCTCCATCGGAGGTGACCGACACGCTATTTGCAACCAATGGCAACTGCGACACGATTGTTGCCTACCAACTGCTATCGAAAGATCCGCCGCAAACGGAAAGCGAGCTGTTGCTTTGCCCCGGCAAATTTGTGGTCATCAACGGCATGCAATATGGGCAAGCCGGGGTAGTCGTAGATACGATTAGCCATCCGGGGGGCTGCGATACGGTTCGGGTAACTACCATCCGGCTGGATGATGAAAACTCATTTTTTCTCCCCGCCGACACGGTGCTTTGTCCCGGTGATGGCCTGACGCTGACCAGCCCATTCCTGCAAACAAGCTGGAATGGTGGATATACCGGTCCCACTTTTGAGGTGCATACGCCCGGTATGGTCTTGGCGTCCGCGCTGAACGAAAACGGTTGTCTGCGTCGCGATACGATCCGGATTGGAACCTGTTGCAGTGAAAAAAGCATTTATTTGCCCAATGTTTTTTCTCCCAACGACGATGGTGAAAACGATGGGTTTTGTGTCTATACGATTGAGCGCTGCGCAAATTATCAACTGCGCGTTTATGATCGCTGGGGGGCGTTGTTGTTTGAATCGAAGGCATTCGGGGAATGCTGGGACGGCACTTTTCGAGGCAAACCCGTTGCAGCCGGTGTCTATGTCTGGACGATTCAATTCTATGCCGATGCTGTACGCGAAGAGCGTGTGCTGAGTGGCGACGTCACCCTGCTCCGCTAAAGTTCAGCCCCGGCCCAGATTCGTTTTCATCCCTTGCCAAATATTTGCAAAAAGACCCGTTTTGGCAACGCAGGCGACAACCGATTGGGTGGAGACGGTATAACTTTGAGCGACCTGCATACTTCCTATTTGGCGCAAGCCAGCACTTTTCAAAAAACTTATGGCGGAGCCGGCCACCAGATTCGCCATCGCCTTTAATCCACCGTAAACACGCTTACAGCACCCCTGCTGTGACTCATGGATTGAATTGAAAAATCGTTTCATTCAAACATTGCTAACCTATGAAATCACCAGTACGCTTCTCCAAAATTCCTTTGTTCCTTCTTTTCATACTATCAGCGCATTGGCTGGCAGCGCAGCAGAATCCCACCGTGCGTTTGGTGGGGCGGGCCATGCGGGCGCCGCTGGATGTGGCGGGAGGACAAAGCACCATCCAGCTATGCGACCTGACGCCAGGCAGTACCTACGTAGTGACCGCCACCAGCAGGACCAAAGATCAACCGGCAACGTTCCGCCTTTCGCCAACCGCTGCGATGCAGAACGTCGTGCTTTCGCCGGGCAAGGATCACTCCTTTCGGTTTAAGACGCTTACGGAATGCGTCGACGTACAGGTACAGTCCGATAGCCGGCAGCCCGCGACGTCTGTTCCAATGTTCCTGTCGGTACTGTGCGAGAGTTGCCCGAAGGACGAGCGCTGGAAGCAGCAACTCCAGCAAGAAGCCGGTTTGGCGGTCATTCAAATCAACACCGGCATCAGTGCGGAAGACCTGATCAACAATACCCTCATCGGCGGCAATTGTTTTAACGTGAGTAACGTGACTTACGCCGGTCAGGCCGATCAAATTGGCACTTTCTCGAACGGATCGACCAACATCGGGTTCAGTAATGGAGTCATTCTGGCGACTGGCCAGGCTACTCTCGCGTCGGGACCCAATGATCAGGACAATGCCAGCGCCGGCTATGGCATTGGTACGCAGGACGCCGATCTATCCAATCTGACCCCCGGCTCCATCTTCGATCTCGCCAACATCGAATTTGACTTCACGCCGACGGTCGGCTCGGTAACCTTTGACTTTGCATTCGCCTCCGAAGAATACTGCGAATATGTAAACACGTCGTTCAACGATGTCTTCGGATTTTTCATTTCCGGCCCCGGCATTTCCGGAACCCAAAATCTGGCCGTCGTCGGCAGCGGCAGCCCGGTCTCCATCAACACCATCAACCACCAGCAGAACAGCAGTTTGTACGTCAATAATACCCCCGCTTCCGGTACCCTGTGCGGTCAGCCGCCGGCAACCGGGGTAGCGGTGAACGAGTTACAATACGATGGGTTTACCAAGCAGCTGTCCGCTGTAGTCAACGTAGTGCCCTGCCAGACCTACCACATCAAGCTGAAAATAGCCGATGTGGGCGACGGCATTTTTGATTCGGCCGTATTTCTGCGCGCCAATTCCTTTGCGGCAGGCGGCTCGGCGACCGTCGAAACGGTATATCCTGCCGGTCAATCATTCGCCTACGAAGGCTGCAACAACGGCTTTATCCGGTTTGTCCGCAACAGCGGCGATATCAACCAGCCGCTGACCGTCAACTTCACCGTTGCCGCAAGCAGTACGGCCACCGCCGGGCTTGACTATGCGCCGCTGACCAGCCCGGTCGTCATTCCGGCGGGGCAGAGCGAGCTGCTCGTTCCCGTCACGGTTTTCGGCGACACGCTTACCGAGGGCCAGGAAAGTGTAAACTTACTCGTGAGCAACTCCTGCACCTGTGCGCAGGCGCAGGTAAGTTTTCTGATCCAGGACCGGGTGGATCTGTCCGTGTCGCTCGACAGCCAGATGGTGTGCAGCGGAAGCAGCGCGACTTTAAGCCCCGTGGTGACCGGCGGCGCGCCTCCTTTCACCTATCTGTGGAGTACCGGCGCGATGACCGCTTCCATCGTCGTCACGCCGACCACCGCCACGACTTACAGCGTTCAGGTAACCGACGCCTGCGGCGCGGTGGCCGCCGACACGGCCCTGGTCCAGGTGCTGCCGGCTATCCAGCAAACGCAAACCCTGAGCTTTTGCCCCGGCGATTCGGTGACCGTCGGCGGTATGACCTACACGACCTCAGCGACCATTATCGATACGCTGCCGGGTGTAGGGGGTGCCTGTGATACGTTGCTGACCTATGTGCTGCAATTGCTGCCACAGATCATCTTGAATGATACTATTTCCTTCTGCGCCGGTGATACCGTCACCATTGGGGGCGTGGCCTATACCGGGGCAGGAACCGTGCTGGATACGCTGCCGGGCATGGGTGGCAGCTGCGATACGCTGGCCACGTATGTGTTGCAACTGGCCAACCAATTCATGCTTGCGGACACCTTGACGCTTTGCCCCGGCGATTCGGTGACCATTGGGGGGCTGGTGTACAGCCAGCCAGGTACGGTGCTGGACACCCTGCCTGGTACGTCCGGGGGCTGTGATACACTCGTCACGTACACCATCCTGGCGGGCATACAGCCATTGATTGAGCAAAAAATTGAATTTTGTCCCGGCGATTCGGTCAGCCTCAACGGCCAGACCTATACCCAGCCGGATACGGTTTCCTTGACCATTCCAGCGCTGACGGGCTGCGATACCCTGGCGACCTACGTACTGCTATTTGCGCCCCAACCGACGGTTAGCCGCACCATTTCCTTCTGTCCTGGCGATTCCATCAGCATTGGCGGGGTGACCTACAGCCAGCCGGACACTATCACGGGTCTGCTTCCGGCAACCGTCGGTTGTGACACCGTGGCGACTTATGTGCTGCAGTTTGCGCCCCAACCGACCGTGAGCCGTACCATTTCCTTCTGTCCCGGCGATTCCGTCAAGATCGACGGGGTGGCCTATAGTCAGCCGGACACCGTCATTTCCCTGCTACCGGCAGCGGTTGGCTGCGATACGATAGCCACTTATTTCCTCGAACTGGCGCCACAACCTACCCGAACGCTGACCATTTTTTTCTGCCCCGGCGATTCCGTCACGATTGACGGCGTGGCCTACGGTCAGCCGGATACGGTCATGGGCTTTATACCGGCGGCCGTTGGTTGCGACACACTGGCGACCTACGTGCTGGTACTGGCCCCGCAGCCCACCGTGACGCGCACCCTGGAGTTCTGTTCCGGCGATTCGGTCAAGGTCAACGGTGTCGTGTATACCCAACCCGCCACGATCGTGTTCAATATCCCGGCAGCCGAAGGCTGCGACACCGTAGCGACCTATATTCTGAAATACATCGTATCCCCCGAGCCGACGGCGGTCGTCGTCAATTGCCCGGGCGACATAACCGTAGAAGCCGATCCGAACGCCAGCGGCATGGTGGTCACCTACGCGCAACCGACGGCCACCACCAACTGTGTTTGCCCCGGAGTGCAACTCATTTTGCAGCAAGGGCTGCCCAGCGGCAGTATCTTCCCACTGGGTATTACCAAAGTGTGTTATAACGGCCGGGATACCTGCGGCAACGCCATTACCTGCTGTTTCAACGTGACGGTGGAAGAAAGTACGCCCTGCGATATCAAGGTGATCAACTGCATCAAGTACGAATTGCTGAGCATCACCGAAGACGCCAAGAAGCGCAAGACCTACCGGATTCGCACCACCAATAACTGTGCGAACCGCATGATCTACCTGGCTATCCAGGTGCCAAATGGCGTGGTCGCCGATTTGCCAGCGAACAACTCCATTTTTACCGCAGCGAGCGGCCGTACCTACCTGGTGCGCAATCCGAATTATTCACCGTTTTACTCCGTGCGCTATTCGTCGGTGTCCGACAGCATCCAGAACGGCGAATCGGATGTGTTCCGCTACACCCTACCGCCCCAGGCCGATCCGGACTACATCCACGTGATGGTCCGGCTGGAGCCATTTATCTACTATGAGGCCCACCTGAACACGTTCTATTGCCCCATTGGGTTTGAAGACCCGGCCGGCAAACCGGAACATAGCACTGGACAGCAAAGGGCAGGAGATGCCTTCAATTTGTTCCCCAATCCGACGGACGGTACACTTTTCGCCGATTTGTCGGACTGGGCGGGGCAAAAAGTACAACTGCGGGTGTACAGTGCCCAAGGCCGTTTGCTCCAATCCGCACCGGTGCTGGCAGATTATACAGCACAGCCGGTAGATTTGCCGGCCAACCTGTCCAATGGCATGTACCTGCTGGAAGTAGTGCCTGCGCAGGGTCCGCCGCAAACCCGGAAGTTCAGCATAGCGCACTGACCTCGATTGTGCTTTGATTAGAAAGTGCCATCTCCAACGCTTGGAGGTGGCACTTTTCATAAAAACGGCGCAGCAACCGGCTTCATTTGGCTTCAAAGGCGCTTTTGACGATCTCCAGCGCCGCTTCGAATACAGCGTCATTACCGGCCAGTATTTCCTGCTTATCCATAAACGCTGATCCGCCGCTGAAATCTGTCACCTGACCGCCCGCTTCGCGCACCAGCACGGCACCACCCGCCACGTCCCAGGGGCTTAGTCCATATTCGAAGAATACGTCGAAGCGCCCGCAGGCCACGTAGGCCAGATCCAGG
>JBKJKS010000370.1:0-3629 GCA_046597295.1 Saprospiraceae bacterium | reverse complement strand
CTTTTGAGTTCCTTCTCTGCCTTCCGAATCACATAACTACCCACTTACTTTCACTTTTCCCGCTTTCAATCACTTTTTCCACAAAGCGCATACCGCGCACGCCATCCTGCACGCTGGGAAAATCGGCGTAAATAGGATCGGGCGTCCGGCCTTCGATGTGGGCACGCAGGGTGAGCGCAAAATTGCGGTAGATATTGGCAAAGGCTTCCAGGTAGCCTTCGGGGTGGCCGGCCGGAATGCGGAAATGGGCCAGGGTCTCCGGGTAGAGGGTGCCCACGCCCGTACGGTAAATCTGGGTGGGCCGGTCCAGCCACTTTGCCAGCAGGGTATTCGGTTCCATTTGCCGCCATTCCAGACCGCCTTTTTCGCCGTAAACGCGGATGTTGAGGTTGTTTTCCTCCCCGGCGGCGATCTGGCTGGCGTGGAGAATGCCTTTCGCGCCATTGTCGAAGTGAAGCAGCACATTGCCGTCGTCGTCGAGCTGGCGGCCGGGCACGAAGATGCTGATATCGGCGCAGAGTTCGGTAATGTGCAGGCCGGTGACGTATTCGGCCAGGTTTTCGGCGTGCGTACCGATGTCGCCCATCGCGCCGGCGATGCCGCTGCGGGCCGGGTCGGTACGCCAGGCCGCCTGCTTGGATTCTACATTGGTGCTCAGCCAGCCCTGCGGATACTCCACGATCACTTTACGAATTTTCCCGATCTCGCCGTGGCGGATCATTTGTCGGGCCTGCTTGACCATCGGGTAACCGGTATAATTATGGGTCAGCGCGAAGACCAGCCCGGTGTCCACGACCAGCTTTTCCAGGGCCAGGGCTTCCTCCATATTGAAGGCCAATGGTTTATCGCAAATAACGTGAAAGCCGTTCTCGAGGGCCATTTTGGCCGGGGCGAAGTGGACGTGGTTGGGCGTCACAATGCTCACAAACTGCATGCGGCGATCCGCCGGCAAGCGTTGCTCGCCGGCGATCATGTCGGCGAAACTGGCATAGCTGCGGTCCGCCGGCAGACTTAGTTGCGCTGCGGAGGCCAGGGATTTCTCGGGGCTGCTGCTGAAGGCGCCGCAGACCAGCTCGATCTCGCCATCCAGGGCGGCGGCCATGCGGTGCACGACGCCGATGAACGCGCCGATGCCGCCGCCAACCATACCCATGCGTATTTTTTGTTTCACCATCATCCGTTTTGTTTTGAGCTTGCAAAGGTGGAATTCTCCGGTGGCGAATTTGAAAAGAAACCGCCGGACTTTTACCTTCATGCTCCGTTTTTTACCAAAATCAGCGCAAAGCATGGCTCATGATCACCTGATCTCCGGTATCCACAATTACTGCGACCGCTGGTGCGAGCGTTGTCTTTTCCTAGACCGTTGTACGCTGGGGGTGATCGAGCTGAAACGGTGGGCAAAAGGCCAGGACTGGCGGCCCGAAGATTTTATGCGTGAGCTGGACGCGCTGTTCGACGAACCGGCCGACGAGGCACCCGGGATAGAAGAAATGGACTTCCCGATGGATGAGTCGGTAGAAGACGAAGTGCCGGATGCGCAGACCGAAGCCCGGCAAAAAGACCTGCGCGAACGAGGCCTGCGCTACTACCGGGCCATGCAGGCGTTCCTAAATGTCCAGAAAACCCAGCTGGAAGACCGCCGACTGGATATGACCGGTGCGCACATCGAGGGTCGGGATCAGCACGAACGCAGCGCACTGGCCGAAGCACTGGAAGTCATCAGCTGGTACGCACATTTCATGTTTGTTAAAGCCAATCGGGCGCTTAGTGGCCTAGAAGACATGCATGAGGAGCATTGGGAGGGCGCGCAGCAAAGCGATGCCAACGGCAGTGCCAAACTCGCTATCCTCGCTGCCCAACGGAGCATTGGCGCCTGGAAGATGGTGCACCGGCACTGGCCCGATCAAGGGGAGACGATTGCCGGATTGATCCGGCAGATCGACCAGTTCCGGCGCATTATGGAGGACTACTTTCCGGATTGGCAGCAGTTTATCCGGCCCGGATTCGATACGGAGCCGGCACCGGCAGCCAGATTCGGAGAAAACTAAGCGCGCCGTTAGATTCAAGTTTCACTACTGCCTGCTACTAACCTATCCTGTGACCATGGCCTTTCTGCAAGATGCTACCCTGTTGTGCCACCAAGCCTTTGTGAATGGCCACTGGCTGCACGCGGACGGAGCAGGCACTTTTGCCGTACATAATCCTGCCAACGGTGCGCTGCTGGCCCAGGTAGCCGATTGCGGCCCGGCCGAAACCCGGCGCGCCATCGCGGCAGCCGAAGCGGCATTGCCGGCCTGGCGGGCCCGAACGGCCGCCGAACGGGGGGTCATCCTGCGGCGCTGGCATGATTTGCTGATGGCGCATGTAGAAGATCTGGCGCTGTTGATGACCCTCGAACAGGGCAAACCGCTGGCAGAATCACGGGGTGAGGTGCAGTACGGCGCCTCCTTCCTGGAATGGTTCGCCGAAGAAGGTCGCCGGGCCTACGGCGACATCATTCCGCCCCATGCCCCGGGTCTGCGCCTGCTGGTGACCAAGCAACCGGTGGGGGTGGTCGCGGCCATTACGCCGTGGAATTTTCCCAACGCCATGATCTGCCGGAAAGTCGCGCCAGCGCTGGCGGCCGGTTGCACGGTGGTGCTGAAACCGGCGTCTGAAACGCCGCTCTCCGCCCTGGCGCTCGCCGAGCTGTCCGTCCGGGCCGGTCTGCCGGCCGGCGTATTCAACGTGGTGACCGGCACCGATGCCGCGGCGATCGGCCTGGAAATGACCCAAAACATTGCCGTCCGCAAGATTTCTTTCACCGGCAGCACGGCAGTCGGCAAGCTGCTGATGCGCCAAAGCGCGGACACGGTGAAAAAATTATCGCTCGAATTGGGCGGCAACGCGCCGTTCATCGTTTTCGACGACGCCGACCTGGAGGCAGCGGTGGAAGGAGCCATCGTTTCCAAATACCGTAATGCCGGACAGACCTGCGTGTGCGCCAACCGGCTGTACGTGCAGGCGGGGGTGTATGAGGCGTTTCTGAAAAAATTTACCGCAGCCGTACAAAAGCAGAAGGTGGGGCCGGGAACCGAAGATGGCGTGCAAATCGGTCCACTTATCAGCCCGAAGGCTTTAGAAAAAGTAAAGCGTCTCGTGGCGGACGCTGTGCACAAGGGCGCCCGGGTCCTGACCGGCGGACACGCCTTGCAGGGCACTTTCTATGCGCCGACCGTGCTGGCCGACGTAGCGGTGGGCATGGATTTGCTGCAGGAGGAAATATTCGGCCCGGTGGCGCCGGTGACGCGTTTCGAGACGGAAGAGGAGGCCATCCGCCTGGCCAACGCGACGCCTTATGGTCTGGCCGCCTACTTCTACGGACGCGATCTGGGCCGCGTGTTCCGGGTCGCGGAAGCGCTCGATTACGGGATGGTGGGTGTCAACACCGGCCTGGTGAGTACCGCCACTGCTCCGTTTGGGGGCATGAAGGAAAGTGGTATGGGTCGCGAAGGCTCCAAGTATGGGCTGGACGCCTATTTGGAGGTCAAATACGTCTGCCTGGCGGGAATTTAAAAAAGGCCGCGCTGCTCGTATGCAGCGCGGCCTGAGAGATATGTTGCATGAATGTATTCGGCGGAGGGGGAATG
>JBKJKS010000289.1:0-5894 GCA_046597295.1 Saprospiraceae bacterium | reverse complement strand
GGCAACAACGCCGACGGCATCTTCTCCGCCGTCGCCTACAATTGCTTCGATAACCTGGTGGATGGCCCGGAAGTGGTCTATGAATTCGTTAACCCGGTGCAGCAAAACGTGCTGATTACGCTCAGCGGTCTGCAATCGGACCTCGAACTGCTGCTCCTTCAGGCCTGCGACCACAATGCCTGCCTGCAATCATCCGACCGCACCGGCCCCAGCCCCGAAGCCATCACTGCCGAAAACCTGCCCGCCGGCACTTACTACATCGTGGTGGAAGGCTACCTCGGCGCCTCCAGCAACTACCAGTTAGCTATCACCTGCGGCAGCAGCGTCCCCACCAACAGCACGCTCGATTGCAGCACCGCCCTGCCCCTCACCTGCGGGCAGACGGTGAACGGCAATACCAACACCGGCTCCGACCTGATCATTGAATATGGTTGCTCCAACAGTTACGAGTCGGGCCGCGAGAAAATCTACGCCTTCTCTACGCTGGACACCAACAAGTTTGTCGTCATTACCCTCAAAGGGCTGACGGCCGACCTCGACCTTTTCGCCTTGGGCCAATGCGACCTGAACGCCTGTTTTGCCGCCAGTGACAATGAAGGGCTGACTGATGAAAAACTGGTCTTTGTGGTCACCCCCGGCAAGACTTATTATGTGGTGGTGGATGGCTATTTTGATCAGCAAAGCCCCTTCTCGCTGAAAGCGGAATGCTTCGATTATGACCCCGACTATATGCCCTGCGACACCTGCCCGGTGCCGGACTATCAGATTGATTGCTCGAACGCGCAACCCCTCACCTGCGGCATACCGGTGACCGGCAACACCCAGACCGGCGTTTATGGCGCCTACTATTACAGTTGTCCGGGCCAGGCCGAAGGCAAGGAATTGGTCTATACTTTCGAGAACACCACGACGCAGGACGTGACCCTCATTCTGTCGGGCCTTTCCACCAACCTGAACATCTTCCTGCTCAGCGATTGCAACATCTTCAATTGCGTCGGCGTGGGCAATAAAGTTGGTACCTCGGATGAGGGCGTGGTGAAACAAGCCCTGTCGCCGGGTACCTACTACGTGGTAGTAGATGGCTTCGATGTGCAGTCCGATGGCAGTTTCACGTTGCTGGTCAATTGCACTAACTCATCATTGCTTTGCCAGAACATCCCGCTGGTGGCCGGCACCAACTTCATTTCGAGCAACATCCTGCCGATTAACCCCTCCATCGAAAAGATGTTCCTTCCCAATGCACAGTCGGCCATTATTTCTATTGAAAATCAAAACAACCAGATTTACTCGCCCAGCGCGCAGACCAACCCCAATGACTTCGACGACTGGGATTTCCGCAAGGCCTACCGTATCAAAGCCCTGACGGCGGACACCATCCACGTCTGCGGCATTGCTAAAGCCGACCCGAACACGCCCATCCCTTATGTCGCCAACACCGCCCAGGGCCTGCCGCTCCACAACTGGACGGCTTATCTCAAAGACCTGCCCGTGCCCGTGGCTGATGTATTCAGCGCTGACTCGTCCGACATCTTCCGCGTCTGGAATATGCCCACTGGCCCGAACGGCAACCTGCTGCCCCAGTCCTACTTAGTTAACCTGCAAAGCGGAACCAACTTCACCATGCAGACCGGGCGCGGCTACATAATCAATGCTTCGGCGGACGGCGACTTCACCTACGGCCTGCTCGGCAACGGTCATGCCGATGAGCGTGGCGCCAACCAGCCACCGCTGGTGGTTGAAAATGGCTGCCAATACTTCGCTACGCCCTTCGAATCCACCCTGCGAAGCGCCACCCTGTTCATCCACAAAACCGTGCTGGAAAACCTGCTGGCCCCCGGCGACGAAATTGGGATTTTCAGCCAGGAAGGGCTACTACGTGGTTCCGGGCGCTTCGACGGCTATAGCCTGGCCATGTTGGCAGTCGGCGACGACCCCGCCACCCCGACGCATAATGAAGGCTTCAATGAAGGCGAACCGCTACTTTTCCGCCTCTGGAAGGCGACGACGGGGCAGACTTATGACCTCACCGCCATTTATGAAAGCGGCAACGGCGCCTTCGCCAACGAAGCAGTCCTGCGGGTGAACAACCTGGAAATTGGGCAAGTGAGCACAGCCATTTCACCCCTGAACGACCTGACTTGGTCGGTCTATCCCAACCCCGTCACTGACCTGCTGCACCTTGACCTGCTGCTGCCGGCCGCCTCGGCGGTGAAACTGCAACTGCTTAGCGGCGACGGACGGGTGGTACAGGAATTCTTCAGTGGCTTCAGCGGTGGTGCCCACTTCCAATGGCAAAGCGATGTGCGTGGCCTGGCGAAGGGCTTTTATCTGATCAGGCTGACAACTGCGCAGGGTGTCGCGGTAAAAAAAATCATTCTTTCAAACTAACAGTCCATGCGACATCTGCTCTTTTTCCTGCTCTGGCTGACAGCTTTCCGCCCACAAGCGATGACCCAACCAGGCTTCTGCGGCGCGCCATATAGTACATTTTACAGTGCCAATATCTTCATCGCCAGCAACCTCAACCCTATGCTTGACGGGGCCATCCTGCCCTTCGGCAGCCATATCATCGCGCTCTACGGCGCGGCGAAGGGCGGCGCGAATGTGGGTTGCGCGGGCTTCATTCAATGGAACGGCGACAATGCTGCCATGGTGCTTAACGGAGCCGACGGCAGCCTGCCCGGCTACCTGCCCAATGAACCTTACCGCTTCCTGGTGCAATTGCCTGATGGCTGCCTGATTGACAGCATCACCCTGACTTATGACACCTCGGGCATTTACAGCAATCCCGGTTTCTTCAAAGATGGCGGGCTGAGCCGATTGGCGTCTTTCCATGCTTTCCGGCGCGATTGGCTGAGCGTGGAAGCAACAACCGGATTCTGCGGCCCCAATACCGCCGCGCTAATGGCGCTGGCCGATGGCTACGGTGGGCCTTTCCAATTTGCCTGGAGCACCGGCGATACCTCGGCCGCTTTGATGAACCTTGCCGACGGCCCCTACGCCGTCACGGTGACGGATTCCTATGGCTGCTCGCTGGCCGACACTGCCCAGGCGCTCAATCTACCTGCTATGCTGGTGCAACTACAATCGGGCCTGGAAAGCGGCGGCAATACCTGCCAATCCGAGGCTAATGTGAGCGGCGGTGCTGCCCCCTTTACCTATGTCTGGAGCAATGCCCAGACGGACTCGACGGTAACTGGCTTGCCCGACGGCCCTTTCAGCGTGACCATTACCGATGCCAACGGCTGCACCGCCGAAGAGACCGATGAGTGCATGACCGTGGGCGTGAGCGCAAGCAATGACCCAGCCGGTTGGCGCCTTGACCCCAACCCAACAACGGGGTGGGTGTGGCTAAGCACCGACCTGCCCAGCCTGCCGCAGACCCTGCTGACGTTGACCGATTTTTCGGGAAAAACCCTGCTACAGCATTCCAATGAGGTATTTGGGTCGACGGCGCTCGACCTGAGCGACCTGTCGGCGGGTCTTTACTTCCTTCAAATTACCACGGCATCCAACGCTTATTCCAAAACTTTTAAACTTATCAAGCAATGAAACTGACTACGTTTTTCTTCGCCTTTTTCTCCCTGCTGCTCTGCTTTTCGTTGCAAGCCCAGGCACCCCAAACTCTTAACTATCAGGCCATTGCCCGCAACCCGCAGGGCCAACCCTATGCCGACCAGTCCGTATCCGTGCAATTTAGTATCCTTGACGGATCGGCCGGCGGCATGGCTATCTACACCGAAACCCACGCGGCCCAGACCAACCAGTTTGGCCTCTTCACCCTCGCTATTGGTGGCGGCGTCCCCATGCAGGGCAGCTTTGCAGCTATTGACTGGGGCAGCGGGAGCAAGTTTTTGAAAGTGGACATTGATGGCGTGCTGCAAGGCACGACGCAGATGCAGAGTGTACCGTATGCGATTTTTGCCGAAAAGACTAAACTCACAGCGGGCAATGGCATCGCCATCAGCGGCAATACGATCACTAATAACGGCGACCTGAGCGCCACCAACGAGTTGCAAAACTTGTCGCTGACCGGCAGTACCTTGGCCATCAGCAATGGCAACAGCGTGAGCCTGCCCGCTGCCAACGCCTACACTGCGGGAGCAGGTATCGCCGTAAGCGGCAACACTATCACCAACACTTCGCTCAATACCGACGCGCAAACACTATCGCTGACCGGCAACAGCCTGGGCATCAGCGGCGGCAACAGCGTGAGCCTCCCGGCAGCAACTGCCTACACCGCCGGTACGGGCATCGGCATCAGCGGCACCACCATCACCAACACCGCTCCAAGCAAGTGGAATGCCGTTGGCAGCAGCATCTTCTACAATACCGGAAAAGTGCTGGTCGGTATCGCTTCGCCGCTAAACAGCAACTCCACTACGCTGCTACAGGTAGGTTCTGCTACCACCGAGGCGGCGCTGTTTATGGCCGGTAAGGGCGGCTCCAACCATTCCAGCATTGCGTTGGGAGAATTTGGCACAGATAAAAATTGGGCTATGGCTTTCAAAAGCACTGCCAATGGCGGTATCAACCGTATGTTTAGTATTGATTATCAGGATGGACTGACGACGATAGACGATATTTTTAAACTTACTCCCACCGGCAACACCGCCTTGGGCTATGACTACAACCAAACCCCGCCTGCATCCAAACTCAGCGTCAAAGGCGGCGACATTAACATTATTGACGTAGGCAAAGGCGTCATCATGAAGTCACCCAATGGCAATTGCTGGCGCATGACGGTGAGCAATGTAGGACAGCCGGTCTTCACGGCGATTACTTGTCCATAAATGATATAGGGCCTGCTTGAAATTTGGATATAGAAGCGGCTCAAGTGGCTGCTGAAAAGAATCAATCGGATTTTCCTGGGCTGGCCGGCAAGTGTGCCGGCCGGCCCATCTTTCTTGCGCCCCACATGGGTGCTGACTCTGCAGTTTAAGTCCGCTACACGCTTGACAGCAAGGAGTGTTACCCCAAGGCACACTAATACTCTGCGGGTTCATAGCCTGATGTTCTACAAAGTCCAGCAATGCAAAACTAACGCCAAGCAATAAAGTTGGCTGTTGCTTGGCCTGGCACCGTTTTATTACAGCGCGTAAGGCTATGTGGTCATGCAGAAAAAACCGCTTTCTGTGTACCGCAACCGGCGGATGAAATCGTTGGCCATGGTCACCAGCGATGAACCACTGCGCTCCAGATAGGCGGGCAGCAGCACCAGCACACACCAGTCAGCCGGATCACCATAAAACTGCGCAAAGCCGTATGCAACCACCCATCGACGATTTCCCCTACACCAACGATCATCACCCGGCGCACAGCGATTTTGTCCGGATGGACATCGGTGAAATGACCAAAGACGAACAAGTGGAACTGATGCGCCACCTGAGCGAGTGCCAGGCCTGTAAAACGGCGTACGAGGCCTGGGTCCAGAATGGCAGGCCGACGGATTTAAATAATGATACCTGAAAGCATAGTTAACCCATACTAAAATAGACTGTCATGCCGACGCGGGAGGTGTCTGGCCAGGAAAAAACTGCGATAATCAGTCTTCGCTTCCGGCCAGATCTCTCCTGCGTCGGCATGACAGCGTGGTAGAGGATGTTTGCGAAGTAAACCGGATCAGCATTTCGTCGCAAGGCACCTGCCGAATTGATCTGCAAGAAATATGCGTGAACGGCAGGTTTTAAAAGACAAGAGCCATCCCCGAGTTTCCGAGGATGGCTCCTGCTTTGCCCTTTGCTTTTTTGCCTATTTGCCCCCTGCTTATTGCTTATTCACCTTCCCCCCCTTCAAAAAGCCCTGAATGGACTTCAGTGCTTCCCACTGGTCGTTGGCGGCCAGGTTGGCCTGCGAGGGCCAGGTGCCGGGATCGTGCATGGCCAGCTGCGGGC
>JBKJKS010000235.1:0-3682 GCA_046597295.1 Saprospiraceae bacterium | reverse complement strand
CTTTGTTGACCTGAAGTAATGCCTGCCGCTTCGGATACCGGACATTACCCAACCCTCCTGACCACCACATCACCAATCCGTTTCTGCTATGCTGTCTCGTCTGCTTCCCCTTGCCTTGGCTTCACTGCTGCTTGCTGCCTGCGAAAACGAAACGGAAAAAATGCAAGGTACGCTGGTCGGGCGTTGGCAATTGACCAAAGGGCTGCGCAACAAAAACGAAACCCCGACCCTGCAGGGCGTGTACTATCAGTTTGGAGCGGATGGCAAAATGCAGACCAATCTGCCGGTCGGCGCGGATGGCCCCACCGACTACAGGGTTATAAAAAATGATATCGAGCAGAAAAGCGCCCAGCCGGTCACCTACCACATCCAGACGCTGACCGATTCGACGTTGGTGATGACGCTGGAAATGCACGGCGTCCCGTTCGAGTTCCATTTTCGCCGGATGCCGGAATCGACGGCTCCGCCGCTGTTGCCTCAGGAAGGCGACAGCATGCCCCGGTAGTCATGGACAGGCGCGCATATAAGTGTTCGTATCCCAGTCGAAGGTATAGTGTTCTACTACATTATCCGGAACCGCCAGCCCTTCGTTTTCTTCCCCTGATTTGGTGCCCCGGGTGAGCAGGTCGAAGTCCCACCATCCCGACCGCGTAATGCTGTTGCTCAGGAAGTGGATGGTCTTGTCGAAAGAGTAGGTGCGTTCGTTCGAATCACCCCATACGCCGTTGTTATCCTCGTGCACCACGTAATTGAAGACTTTTTCCAGGTTATCCAGATTGCGGAATTCAATGTATTCGCTATAGATGCCCTGGCCCATCCACTCCATGTCGAGGCTCAAAGCCCACTGATTTTCCCCGAATTGCATCAGGCCGACGATCCCGTTCGCGCCAAAACCACCCAACGCGGTGAGGTGCTTGGCAAATTGCCGAACCTGCCAGCGGCCGCTCACGGCTCCTTCATCGAACACCGCTACGCTGATCTGGGCACCGCAGGCATGACAGTCGCTGACCTGACCTTTTTCGTAATGAAAAGTGGCGAAAACAACCACGGCGTGATGAATGCCATAGGTACTGAAATACAAAATCGTATCCAGGCTGGTGTGCAGATAACCGTCGTCCGATAAATTGGCTTCTACGGCATCGGCAAAGTTGACCGGTTTCCAGAGCACATCACCCGTTTCGTCAAAAAAACCGGAATCAAACAGGGTGCTTAGTATGTACTGGGTGTCTTGCAGGTCGAAGGTCTGTAACGCCTCCTGTTGGGCGGATATGGCGTTACAAAAGGACAGGAAACCGGTAAGGAGGAGGAGTTTTTTCATAAAGAAAAGCAGGAATGAAATCAGTGGGCGCTTGTAACTATTTAGCACAGGGGCAGCGCCCCGTAATATTTGTAGAAACATGGACAGAATAAACCGTGGAGGTGCAGCGCACCGTAAGATGTTCCGGTGCGCTGCACCTCCATGACAAGATTGGCCATTGGAGGCTACAAATATTTCGCCGCTCTGCGGCTACCTAAACAGTTACGGGCACTTACGGAATTCGGGGCAGTTTCTAAGGAATGGTGTATAACGCCCAAAACGGCTGAACTTTATCCAGGCCGGCAAAATCCGTAGCAAATGCAGCGTTGTTTTGGCAGCGCCAGAACCGCTCTTACACCTTTCCAGTACCACCGCATAGCCCTGACCGACACCGACGCACATGGTGCACAAGGCGTAGCGCCCGTTGCGCCGCCGCAGCTCCAGGGCGGCGGTGAGCAGCAGGCGCGCACCCGACATACCGAGCGGGTGCCCCAGCGCGATCGCGCCACCATTGGGGTTGAGCCGTTCGTCATCGTCGGCCAGACCCAGCTGGCGCGTACAGGCCAGCACCTGCGCCGCAAAGGCTTCGTTGAGTTCGATCACATCCATGGCCGCCAGCGACAGACCGGCCTTGCGCAGGGCTTCGCGGCTGGCGCCCACCGGCCCGATGCCCATGATGCGCGGTTCCACGCCCACCACGGCCGCGCTGACGATGCGTGCCAAGGGTTGTAAATTGTTCGTCAGGAGCCTGTTTTCAGAAGCAATGAGCAAGGCGGCGGCGCCATCGTTCAGTCCAGCCGCATTGCCGGCGGTCACGCTGCCGTCTTTTTTGAAAGCCGGTTTCAATCGCGCCAATCCTTCCAGGCTGGTGCCGGACTTGATAAATTCATCCTGTTCCATCCACTGGGGATCGCCCTTGGGCTGCGGGACCGCCACCGGAGCGATCTCCTCCGCCAGAAGGCCGGCGTCGCGCGCCCGGGTGGCTTTTTGCTGGCTCCAGGCCGCAAACCGATCCTGATCCTCGCGGCTGATGCCATACAGATCCACCAGGTTTTCGGCCGTCATGCCCATCGGGTCCGTGCCGTACGCGGCCTGCATGCGGGGATTGACAAAACGCCAGCCGAAACTGCTGTCGAACATCTGTGCATCCGTGCCGAAGGGTTTGGCGGATTTGCTCGTCACGTAAGGTCCGCGGGTCATGCCTTCCACGCCGCCGGCCAGGTAGAGGTCGCCGTCGCCCACGTTGACGGCGCGTTTGGCGTGGATGGCCGCCGCCATACCGCTGGCGCAGAGGCGATTAACGGTTTCGCCGGGCACCGTAGGGGGCAGACCCGCCAACAACAGCGCCATACGGGCCACATTGCGGTTATCCTCTCCGGCCTGGTTGGCGCAGCCCAGGTAAACATCCGCAATGCTGGCCGGATCTAGTCCGGGATGCCGGGCCAGGAGCTGTTGGAGCACGTGGGCGGCCAGATCGTCTGTTCGGACCGGCGACAACTGGCCGCCAAAATTGCCGATGGGACTGCGAATGCCGTCCACGAGATAGGCTTCGGAATGCTGCATAAGTCTGATCAGGTTAAGCCGATTCGGGGTAGGGCGTTCGTAAAATTCAGGATTGAGCGGTAAAGGTACGCGGTGCAGCAACTGGCCATGAGCGCATGCTGGAAAAGTTTTTATGCTTTTTAAAGAATAATATTATGCTAAAAGTTAGCTATTTGGATTAATAAAACTTAAACAATCGGGAAATTTCAACGGCCGTGCGTACCAGAAATCATGAAAAAGATGCCGGCCGGCTTGGCAGTCGCCGGAACTGGCTTTATGTTTGTTCCCAAGCAGCTATTTTTGCTCTGACTTACTACATGCCTCGCGTGGGTCTTACGACCCCGCGAAATGCGATAGCTGGTTCCCAAACCCCTTTTCGGCTCTGCACGTAAAAGGAGTTTTTTTTAAGGGTCCGGCACATCCATTTTCAACGGATGCTGTTGCACTGCCTGCGAACTTCCTTTTGATCGGCTTATGAAACCTGCTTTAGAAAAATTCTTTCAGCAACTGGATGCGCAGCAGTCCGGCGAAGGCGTCCAAATACCCATCCGGGCGGAGACGCAACGCCTCTGCGACGCGCTGTTCCTGTTTCTTTTCCCCAAACTGAGCGACGAGCCGCGGCCGGCCAAAGTACAGTACGCCACGCTCCGCCACGATCTGCATAAACTGCTCTACCCGGTGCTGGCCGATACCAATGGCGCCGTCATGCGCATTTCCGACGGCTTCTTCGATCAGCTGCCGCAGGTGTACGAGACCATCCTGGAAGACGCGGAAGCCATTTTACGTTTTGATCCGGCCGCTACCTGCCTGGAGGAGGTGATCGCTACCTACCCGGGTTTCCAG
>JBKJKS010000021.1:0-4468 GCA_046597295.1 Saprospiraceae bacterium | reverse complement strand
CAACAAAATGCTGGTCGACGGTACGGTGGTGGATTACCGCCAGAGTTCCCAGTCCTACACCCACGCACCGCGCATCCAGGGGCTGGCCGCACCAGTGCTGGTTGAATTCGGCGATACGGTGACGGTATTTTCCAAGACCTTCGACCAGGATTCCAACAATTTTAGTTGGACTTGGAGCAGCAGCGGCGGTTCGATTTTGGGTACCGGCGATCAGGTACAATGGATTGCCCCCGCTACATCAGGCATCTCCACGATCACCCTCATCGTTGCCGATGAAAGCGGCCAGCGCGATACCGCCAGTGTCAGCGTGATAACGGTGCCGGATATCAACCTGGCGCCGCAGATCAACGTCATTGACAAAAGCGTACTCTACGTCGCACCCGGCGGCGATGTGGTGCTGACCGTCCTTGCCAGCGACTCCAACGGCGACCCGTTGGAATATGTATGGACGGCCAATGGCGGCATTTTCACCGGCAGCGGGAGCAGCATTACCTGGAAAGCGCCCGCCACGCCCGGCATTTACCAGATCAACGTGACGGTCACCGACGATCAGGGTTTATCCGCACAGGCCAGCACGACCATTCTGGTGAAAAATTTTGCGGCTACCCCCGGCAATCTCATTGCGCACTATCCATTTTCCGGCAATGCCAACGATGTGAGCGGCAATCAACTACATGGGCAGGGGAGTGGTGGCGTGCTGTTTGTCCCTGACTTCTGGGGACAACCCGCCAGCGCCGGCCGGTTCGACGGCATCAATGATAAGGTGACCGTTGCGAACCATCCGCTGCTCAATTTTCAGGCCGCCATTACGGTCAGCGCCTGGTGCAGTCCGCAATTGCTGCCCAGCCAGGAAGTGTTTCTGCTGTCGCATGGCAGCTGGCAGAACCGCTGGAAATTATCCCTTACGCCCGAGCATAAAATTCGCTGGACGGTGAATACGCTGAACACCATTGCGGACCTCGACAGCGAGCAGAGCCTGGCCGTAGACAGCGTGTACCACCTCGCCGCTACCTATGACGGTAGCCTGATGGCTATTTATCTGAATGGCCAATTGCACAGCTACAAGCCGCTGACCGGCCTGATCCGCACCGCCAGCCTGCCTTTTCTCATCGGCCAAATGCTGCCCGATGTCGCCGACTACAATTTCAAAGGCATTATCGATGAGGTGAAAATATTTGACTATGCCCTGACGCCGGAAGCCATACAACTGCTGTACGATAATGTCCCGACGGCGGTGACGGACCCAAATGGACAAGCGGGCATGCTCCTGCTGTCGCCCAATCCGGTCGGGGAAAAACTGAACGTGCAGTGGGCGGCGTTGGCGGCAGGAAGCGGTGTGCTGGCGGTCTATGATCTACGGGGCAGACGCATCGAAGAACGGCGGGTGGAGCAAAGTGCAAGCGTAGAATTTGACACAAAAGACTGGCCGACAGGCATTTATGTGGTGGTGCTCAGCACAGCAGCAGTGACCAGGACGGGCAGGCTTGTGAAAATGTAGCAATGAACCTGACCAATCAATAGAAAACCCAAACCTTCGATTTTTTCAAATTTTAAATTCAACCTGATCATGAAACGGCGTTTACACACTACGCATTTACTCGTTTGCTGCTGGCTACTTGCCGCGGCGGGCGCCTTCGCGCAAACCCCGGTGGCGAGCTACGACTTCGCAGGGAGTGCCAAAGACCAATCGTCTTTTGGCAACCATGCCTCGGTCAACGGCGCGACCCTCACCCAGGACCGCTTTGGCTTTGCGAACAGCGCATTTGACTTTGACGGCGTTCAAAGCGCCATCCGCGCCAACAATGCTGCCCAGCTTAATTCGCCGAATGCGACCATCAGTTTCTGGGTAAAACCCGATGCTTTTCCGGTCCAGGGCGAAGTCTATTTACTTTCCCATGGCGGCTACCAGGAGCGTTGGAAGATTTCGCTGCCCGGCCACGGTAAGCCTGTTTTCACCACCCACTCCGGCGGGGCCTGTTGCAGCGATCTGGATTCCGGCACCCCGCTGGCGCTGGGTGTCTGGACCCATGTGGTGATGGTCCACAACGGTACGCAGGACATCATTTATTTCAACGGCGTCCAGGTCAATGCCAAAAATGCGGCCGGGGCGCTCGATCCGACTATTTATCCGCTGGGCATCGGCTATGATCCGATCAATAACGATTATTCGTTTGACGGATCGCTCGACGAAGTGCAATTGTTCAATGTGGCCCTGAGCGCCGCCCAGATCGCTGCGCTGTATGCTGCCCAGAACACCGCGCCGGTCGTGGCGCAGGGCAAAGTGGCGGACTATGATTTCAGCGGCGATGGTACGGACGCAACGACTTTCGGCAACCATGCCGACGTGTCCACCGCCGAGCTGACCACCGACCGTTTCGGCTTTGGCAACAGTGCTCTGCTGATCGACGGTACCAGCTCTTCCGTGCGCGCCTCGAACGCTTCGCAGCTCAATTCGCCGACGACCACCATCAGTTTCTGGGTGAACCCCACCACCTTACCCGCTTCCGGCGAAGTGTATTTGCTGTCGTTCGGCGGCTACCAGGAGCGTGTCAAAATTTCGCTGCCCGGCCACGGCAAACCCGTTTTCACCACCCACTCCGGTGGCGCGTGCTGCAGCGACCTGGACTCCGGTACGCCACTGATGGTGGGTACCTGGACGCACGTGGTTATGGTGCACGACGGCACGAAGGACATTATTTACTTCAATGGCGTAAAAGTGAACGAGAAAGCGGCGGCCGGCGCACTCGATGCGACGACCAAACCGCTCGGAATCGGCTACGACCCGATTGACAACAACAACCGTTTCGACGGCGCCCTCGACGATATTGCCATTTACAATTATGCCCTGACGGACGCCGCAATCGCTGCGCTGTACGCTACAGAATCCGCATTTGCCGGCACCCTGACCGACCTCGTGGCTTCCTATTCCCTCAACGGGAACGGAACCGATGATACGCAATTTGGTAATGACGCCGAACTCGACTCGGCGGCCACGGCGACCACCAACCGGCATGGCTGGGCGGGCAATGCGCTGGACGGCGCCGCCACGGCTGACAATTCCGCGGCCTTGCAGTCACCGACTACGACCATCAGTTTTTGGGTGAAACCCGATGCCTTCCCGCCCTCCGGCGAAGTGTACCTGCTGTCGCACGGCGGCTACCAGGAACGCTGGAAGATCTCGCTGCCCGGCCACGGCAAGCCGGTCTTTACCACCCACTCCGGTGGCGCCTGCTGCAGCGACCTGGACTCCGGTACCCCGCTGACGATCGGCACCTGGACCCACGTGGTGATGGTGCATGACGGCACGAAAGACATTATCTATTTTAACGGCGTGCAAGTAAACGAGAAAAACGCCGCCGGCAACCTGGATAAAACCAAGTACCCGCTCGGCATTGGCTACGATCCGATTGGTAACGGCAGTTTCTTCGACGGTTCGCTCGACGACGTGCTGATCTATAACCGCGCCCTGACCGCTGCGGAAATTGCCGCTCTGTACGTTGCCCAGAATCCGGCCCCGGTGGTGTCGGGCAATCTGGTCGCCGATTACCGGGCCAGCGGAAACGGGAACGACGCGACCGCTTACGGCAACCACGCCACCGTGGATGGTGCACAACTCACGAACGACCGTTTTGGCAGGGCCAATCAGGCGTTCGCCTTCAACGGTATTGATCAGTCGCTGGTCGCGGCCAACTCACCGCAGTTGAACACGCCCAACACGACCATCAGTTTCTGGATCAACCCCAAATCCTTCCCCCCTTCCGGTGAGGTGTACCTGCTCTCGCATGGCGGCTATCAGGAGCGTTGGAAAATCTCCATGCCCGGCCATGGCAAACCGGTTTTCACCACCCACTCGAACGGCATGTGCTGCAGCGATCTGGATTCCGGTACCCCGCTGACCATCGGCACCTGGACCCACGTGGTGATGGTGCACGACGGTTCGAAAGACATCATTTATTTCAACGGCACGAAAGTCAACGAGAAGAACGCTGCCGGTCCGCTCGATGTGACGACCAAACCGCTGGGGATCGGTTTCGACCCGATCGACAACAACTACTTTTTCAACGGCTCGCTGGATGAAATCCAGAGTTATAAGGTTGCGCTGACGGATGCCGAAATTGCCGCTTTATACGCCCAGCAAAATCAGCCGCCGGCCAACTCCGACACCGAAGCGCCCTGCGCCCCGCTCAACCTGACGGCAACCGTGGCCTTTACCACGGTGACGCTCTCCTGGCTGCCGGCGACGGACAACGTGGACGTGGTCGCTTACAACGTTTACCAGGACAGTGTCGTGATCGCGACCACGACCGACCTGACTACCACGCTTTCCGATCTGGCGCCGTTAACGGATTTCGTTTTCGGGGTCAGCGCCGTGGATGCTGCGGGCAATGAGTCCCTGATCACCACGCTCGAAGTGACCTCCGGCGAAGAAGCGACACCCGACGTGACACCACCCACGGCGCCGGGCAAC
>JBKJKS010000655.1:0-2842 GCA_046597295.1 Saprospiraceae bacterium | reverse complement strand
TACGACCATGATGGCGGCCTTCGGCCTGCTGCTGGTAATCAATGTTATATCTTTCTACGTGCCGGTAGAAACCTGGCCCCGGCGAATCAGCAGCATCGATCCCCAGTTCTGGATGTTCATCGCCGTAGGTTTCGGCGCGCAGCTGGTGGACGGCCTGCTGGGCATGGGCTACGGTGTCGTCACGCAGATTTTCCTGATGAGTACGGGCGTGCCTTTGGCGGCGGTGAGTTCGAGTATTCACACGGCCGAGGTTTTCACCGCCGGTGCATCCGGCTACTCGCACTACCGTTTCGGCAATGTCAACCGGCGGCTGGTGCGGGCTTTGTTAGTCCCGGGCATCATCGGGGCCATCGTGGGTGCGGGACTGCTGGTCTGGCTGGGCGAGGAATATGCGCGCTACCTCAAGCCGATGCTGGCGGTCTACACCCTGCTGCTGGGTATTCGGATCCTGAGCCGGGCCTTCGTCAAGCGCAAAACCCGCAAAAAAGTCAAGAACCTCGGCTGGCTGGCCTGGACGGGTGGTTTCCTCGATTCGTTCGGCGGCGGCGGATGGGGCCCGCTGGTGACCAGTACGCTCATTGCCAAAGGCAAAACGCCGCAGTACGTGATTGGCTCCGTCAGCCTCACCGAATTCTTCGTGACGCTGGCCAGCGCGATCACCTTCTTTTCCTTTATCGGCCTGTCGCACTGGATGGTCATCGCCGGCCTGATCATCGGCGGGGTACTGGCGGCGCCGCTGGGCGCCCGGCTGGCCGGCAAATTACCCGCACGGGTGATGTTCGTGCTGGTGGGTGTAATCGTGATTATCTGGAGCGGAAGGGTGTTGTGGGGGGTGTGGGGGTAAGGGGGCTGTAACTAACTTACACCGATGTGCCTTTCTTCCACTGGAAAAGTAGTTCATTTTATTTTGAGACAATTATCGCACTAAGTAAACTGCCCAATCGCCACCAGTTTCTGCCGAATAGCAATGTCTTCCGTCCGATTGAAATCAAAGATTTTCACCGTCGCCTCACCAATCGGTGTTTTAGAAAGTATTTGTCCATGAATGATGTCGAAGTGGTCATCCCAGACATCCGTACGCGGATTGAAAAAACGGATAATCGGATTGGAGTAAGCATCCAGCAGCGTACCGAGGTCGCTACCCTTGTTGCCATTACAAAGTGGACATGACCATGCCAGATTGTTGGGGTCGGAGTTCCCGCCGTGTTTTAGGCTGATAACATGGTCAATTTCAAATTGGAAACCTGCTACGTTTTGGGGTAATAAACAGTATTCACAGCGGTGGTTCGCGCGATTTGCGACCAGCTGCCGAACAACTTCAGGAATGTATCGGCTCATGATCTAGCAACGTGAGCGCATGGGCCTTTGCCGTGCGTATAATACGCTCCAGAATGAAATATCCCTCCAATTCTTGTTCTTCCTCTTTGGCAAGCAGAGTGGTTCTTTTCTTCTCCAGCAACTCGCTCAACCGCTGCTGCTTTTTTTCAGAGGGATGAAAGTCCAGCACTTTCCGGGGAGAAAGACTTGCCAAAAATTCGGCCAACTCATCATATACGTTGCTTATTTGAAACCCCATTTTTAAGAAAATTTCCACAAAAAAAGCATTTTCCCAGCGAATTGCCAAAACTATTGTCAGCCTGCCCTCCGTATTTACATTTTAGGAAAGATTTAACGCCCCACCGCCCTTCGAAGAACGCCGCCTTTTTCAAAACAACACGCTGCTCGCCTTGCCCCGTAGGGAATACATTTTGTAGGTCTGTACCTGACCATTCATCATCATTTCCCCTTAAACTGCTGGTACACCTGCAGGGTCTCCGGAGAGGGCTGGGCGTCGAATTCCTGGCGCATCATCTGGCAGCAGAGCCGGAACTGGGCTTCCACTTTATTCATCATACCCAGGTGGACGTAGCACAGCATCAGCCGGCGGTGGATGGCTTCCATGCGGGCATCGCGGGAGAGGATTTCGTTGCACAGCGCCGCGGCTTTCCAATGGTCGCCCTTTTGGCAGAGCAGTTCGCTGTACAAATCGGCCATTTGTTCGAACACGGAGCTCAGGTGCTGACGCTCCACCTCCACCCAGTTGAAGGTTTCCTCCGGAAAATCGGCCAGAAAATTACCGCAATAAATGCCGATGGCTTGTTGGAACAGCGCGTCGGGTGCATCCTGCCCGTCGCGCAAATAGCTTTGTAAGGTCTGGTGCAAAGCCTTGAAAGTCAGTACGTCCGATTCCATCGGGTAATCCGTATCCAATCCGTAGCAGTTCTGCGCGAACACGATAATGCCTTTGCCCGCGGCATACAGTTTGCCGAAAACCGTACGAATGCGGTTGATTTCCACTTTCAGGCTATGGCGGGCGGCTTCCGGGCTATGGTCGTACTTGTCTGGCCAGAATACCCGGGCCAGATGATCGCGCGAGAGCGAACGGCCCCGGTGATAGGCCAGGTAAGCGAAGAGGTGCTTGGCCTGCTGCGTCAGCTCCATTTTTTGCCCATTGAGCGCTACCGAGAAAGATCCGAAGTAGGTCATGCGCAGGCCCCGGCAGTCGTTGGACTGCAGCTGGATAACCTGGTTTGAAGGCAGGGTGTCGGGTAGGGTAGGGGCCATCATGCCGGTTCCGGCAATCACCAGACCGGGCGCCATGGCCGACAGCAGTAAATAACGACTCCGGCTTTGGGCTATGCTCTTCTTGCGGGCGGCGACCATGCCGAATCCCGGCAGGTAGGCCTCATAGCACGCCAGCACCCGGTCCGGTTCAGCGGGCAGGGGTAGCACATCCGCAGCGCCGGCGATGAACTGCAGCCGGGTCGTCGACCCGGAATAATCGGCGGTGACGGCGATGACG
>JBKJKS010000626.1:0-7632 GCA_046597295.1 Saprospiraceae bacterium | reverse complement strand
GACCAGCACAGGCGGTGTCATTCGTACTTCCGACAACGACTGGATTTCCGGTAGCCTGCAACTGGTGGCTGCCCTGAATAATATGCGCTTCGACCGGCCGAATCGCCGGGTGCTGCTGAACGGATTTTTTGGCCTGGGTGTCAATAGCTTCGAAACCACTTTCCGGAACGTACTGCAGAGCGACGGCACCAGTGCCGCTACTTCGGACCGGACCACCAATGCCCACGTGGAAGTGGGTTTGGGCCTGGCCTTCCGGGTCAACAAACGTTTCAACATTGGCCTGGAGCATACGGTGATGACCGTTTTCGGTTCCAACTCCGATCTGCTGGACAGCGACCAGAATATTGGCGATAACCTGACGACTTTCCGTGACGTACTGCACTACCCGCACCTGTCGCTGAACTTCAACATCGGTGGCAATAAATCCGGTGTGGACGGTACGGCCCGCGTAGAGCCCTTGTACTGGTTGAACCCGCTGGCCCAGGTGGGTGAAGCCATCACCGCGTTGGAAGCCCGCCCAATCTACAATCCGACGGATACGGATGGTGACGGTATCATCGATGATATTGATGATGAAGACAACAGCCCGGCCGGCGCCCGCGTGAATACCAAAGGCGTCACGCTGGACAGCGACGGTGACAAAGTGGCCGACTACATGGATAAAGAGCCGTATTCGCCTCCGGGCTTTTCGGTGAATCCGGAGGGCGTTGCCAACGTACCAAAGCCAATTTCCGAGGATGATGTGAACCGCATCGTGGACGCCAAAATTGCGGCCATCAAATTCCCGGCTGCCGGCGGTATGTGGTTCCTGCCAATGGTGACCTTCGGTGACAACCGCTATGACCTGAAGTACAGCGAATACGAAAAACTGTATCAGATTGGTACGGTGCTGACGCAAAACCCGGATATGAAGATCGTGGCCATCGGCAACACCGACAAGCGCGGTCCGGAAGGCTATAACGATGTGCTGTCCTACAACCGGGCCAAAGCCGCTATCGACTTCCTGGTCGAGCAGTACGGTGTTGCCCGCGATCGCCTGATCCTAAACTGGGTGGGGGAAGATAATTCCCTGATCCCGGTGAACGGTTCCAACATGATGAACCGTCGCGTGGAGTTCCGCGTAGCCAAAGGTGAAACGGAAATGGCCCGTCCGGAAGGTCCGGAGGCCGGCCGTGCGCCGATGAAAATGAAAATGAAGGCCAACAAAGCCTCCGGCTTCTAAATAAAGGTCTTTTAGTAATAATTTGCACGGGCAATTTCCATCCTTGGAAATTGCCCGTTCTTTTTGATTTATCGTCCCTGGCATGCCTGTTTCCAACTCCCAATGGCCGCCGTACTGGCAATCCCCGCAGCGGCGACGCTGGTGGAGCATTGCCTTCAAATGCGTGGTAGCGGTGTTACTGGCCGGCGGTTTATACCTTGAATTGCAGGGTAAACACCACCTGTCGGGCGTGTGGGCCGAGTTCCTGCAGCAGCTCGGGGGTGCGCAATGGTGGTGGCTGCCGCTGGCCGTGGTGCTCATGCCGCTGAACTGGCTGCTGGAAACCCTGAAATGGCAGCCTTTTGTCCGTCGATATCAACCCCTGTCGCTTTGGCAGGGCCTGCAGGGGGTACTGACCGGCGTCAGTTTCACCATGTTCACGCCGCATCAATTGGGGGAATACGGTGGGCGGCTGTTGTACGTACAAGCTGAAAATCGTTGGAAAGCGGTGATGATCAACATCGTCGGCAGTTGGGCGCAGTATTTGGTGGCCGTAATGGCCGGCCTGGTGGGCGTCATGCTGTTCCTTGGCCAACGAATGGCCATCCCGGCCGCGATTTTGCGCTACGGTACGTTGATCGTGGGCGCCGGATTGCCGCTTTTGCTCTTCGGCTATTTCCACATGGAGCGTCTGCTGCCCTGGGCGCGCCGTATTCCCTGGGTGCATCGTTTGCGGCCCTTCGTACGCGACGTGCATATTTTGCAAAACTTTTGTCAACGCGACCTGTGGCGCGTGCTGGGCTGGGCGGCCCTGCGTTATGCTGTTTTTGCCACGCAGTATTTTTGCCTGCTGCGTTTTTTCGGTATTCCGGCCGGCGCCTTGTCCGGATACGCCGGTATTTGTACCATTTTTCTGGTGCAGACCATCATTCCGCTCCCGGCCATCATGGGCCTGCTGCTGCGCGGCAATATTGCCCTGTTCGTCTGGTCGCAGTTCGGCGCCAATGAAGTGAGCGCCCTGGCCGCTACCTTTACGCTGTGGATAATAAACCTGATTTTGCCCGCGTTACTCGGTACTTTTGCACTGTTTTACGTCAATATTCCCAAAACATTGGGTTATGAAAACGACTAGATATTTCGCCCTGAACCTGGGCCTGTTTTTACTGGCTTTTACGGCATCCAGCGATTTTGGCGCTCCCGCCTCGCGCTCCGTGCCTGCTGCACAAGCCGCTCCCTACGATCCCTGCGCGAATACCAATTCGACCTTCCAGCACGCCGAAAAGTTGACCTACAAAATTTACTACAACTGGAATTTTGTGTGGATCGCCGCCGGGGAGGTGACTTTTCAGGCTTTTGATGAGGGCAATCAGTACCACTATCAGGCCCGTGGGGAGACTTACGATTCGTACGAGTGGTTTTTTACCGTCAAGGACGAGTATGATTCCTGGGTGAACAAAGCCACCCTGCTACCCAACTATTCCGAGCGCAGTGTGAACGAGGGCAAATACCATATTTTTGAAAAAATCAATTTTAATCAGGGTGCCCGAAAAATGACGGTGTACCGCGCCGACAAACGCGGCGCCACCGAAACCAAGACCGATCATAGCGTGTCGGGCTGCGTACACGACGTGCTGTCCAGTATGTACAACCTCCGCAACGTGGACTTTGCCAATCAGCAGGTGGGTTACAGCGTACCGTTCAAAGTATTTATGGACAAGGAGGAGTTTCCGCTGAAAATGCGTTACCAAGGCAAGGAGCGCAAGAAAGTCTACAGCATGGGCCGCTACAACACCCTGAAGTTCAGACCCGACGTGATCAGGGGCACGGTGTTTAAAGAAGGCGAAGGCATGACCGTCTGGGTATCCGACGATCAGAACCGCATTCCGCTGCTCATCGAGTCGCCGGTGTCGGTGGGTTCCGTAAAAATGGTGCTGAAGGAATACTGGGGCCTCAAATATGAATTTACGGCCAAGGCCAAATGAAGGGGCAATAAGCAAAGGGCAAAAAGCAAAAAGCAATAAGCAAAGGGCAAAAAGTTGATGGCTATCCTTGCTACTTGCCTATTGCAAATTTGCCCTTTGCCCTTTGCTTGTTGCCCTTTGCCTACTCCTTCTTTTTCTTATACTTTCCATCCTTCCAGGCTTTGAAGAATTGCCCCCAAGCCAGCGGGCTGAAAATGTTCATCGGCGGCACCTGGCCGAGATAGACGTATTCCCGCGATTGTTTGCGCAGATAGAAGTTGGCGCTTTCCCGCCCGCCGTAGGGCACGATGTCCGGATTTTTGCGGGCTTCAGCCAGGTATTCATTGGCCAGGTTCTCCGTCGCGCGACGCTGTAGTTCGGGCGTAACGTCCATTTTCAGGAATTCCAGTTTGAAGTGCTCCTTGGAGGGCCAGGGAAAAATGACCGTCTCGGGCAGGTTGATCGTATCCTGGGTCATGAGCTGCACGATGGAGTATTGGTCCTGGGTAAGCGTATCGGGCACTTTGAACGTCACGGTTTCGAAGCCCAGGCAGTTAAAGCGGACTACATCGCCCCGCTCCACGACCAGCGTGAAGAAGCCCCGGTAATCGCAGTAAGTTCCGCGCCCTTTCTGGGGCAGAAAGACCGTGGCATACGGCACGGTGGTGCGCTGCCCGTCCACCTCGGCCAAGAGCAGGCCGGAGAGCTGGATCAGGGTCGGCCGGACGGTCGGTGTCGGTTGGGCCAGGGCGGGTCTGCCCAGGGCGACCAGCAAAAGAAACGCGAGGAGTCGTGTCACGTCGGGAAAGTTTTTTGACAAAGGTACGCGTACGCTGCTACGATTAGATCGGTCGGCGACGGCAATTCTGCCGGAGGAGTCAAGGAATAGGTTGATCTGCCGTCTGAACGTTCGACGCCGCCCATTTGTCCAGTCGAACGTTCTATTTTTAACCAAACCGTAACGGCTGATCCGTTCAGACGGCAGATTTGCAAAAGAATAACAAGCGCCGATGTGCCGGCGTATGTTACCTTTGGCGCCGTTTTTCGTTTCTTTTTAAAAAACTTACTAACCCACACAATGTTCAGCAAAACACCTTTTTGTTTCCTGCTTGCCCTCCTGATCGGCGCCACCGCGGTGTCGGCGCAGGCGCCCCTCAAATACGGCCACCTGAATCTGGGCAATCTGCTCGAAAGTCTGCCCGACACCAAGAAAGCCAACGAAGATCTGAAGGTCATCACCGATAAACTGACGGCGAAGGACGATTCGCTGACCAAGGCTTTCCAGGCCCAGTACGCCGCTTTTGAAAAAGCTTATAACGAGCGGACCATGACCCCCATCCAACAGGAAGCCGGTCAGACCGCCCTGCAGAAAATGCAGGAAGAAATTCAAAAGTTCGAGCAGGATGCCCAGCAGGCCATTGCCGCCAAACGCGAAGAACTGCTGAAGCCCATCCTCGGTAAAGTGGACGAAGCGGTGAAAGCCGTGGCCAAAGAAAACGGCTATGCCATGATTTTCGACACGAGTTCGGGCGCCATGCTCTTCGCCGCCGAGACGGACGACGTGGTGGCGCTGGTGAAGAAGAAAATGGGACTTTGAGGGGAACAGGCAATAAGCAAAGGGCAATTGGCAAGGGGTGGCCACCTGGCTTCCAGAACTGACGCTTTTTTGCCGATTGCCTTTTGCCCATTTCCTCTTTTGACAGGGCGGCCCGGCGATGTATGACATCGCGGGGCCGCTGTGTTTTATTCGCAGCGATCCATAGCGCTGGAGTGTCCATGTAAAGCGCCCTCTGTCGTTGCAACGCCACGCATTTACGAAACGCTGCATGGGCAGGCCCGTCCCATATTCGGTGAAAAGTCGGTAGCACACGCAAAATCCAGCCCCTTTGCGCCCACGTTGAACGGACTTTTTTAGTTTTGCGCTTCCTTTCGTCCACCCTACGCCCTGTGCGGTGGCGAAACGGACCTAAACGAGCCTAAGACAATGAGTTTCAAAACACTGAACAACCTGGCCGGCTGGCTGACTTTTGTGATTGCCGCCCTGGTGCTGGGTGCGGCTGCCGAACCCACGGGCAGCCTGTGGGATTGCGGGGAGTTTATTTCGGGCGCCTACAAGCTGCAGGTGGTGCACCCGCCCGGCGCGCCGATCTTCCTGCTGGTCGGGCGGATGTTTGCCTGGGTCGGTTCGCTGGTCTCGGCCGAACCGGCCGGCATCGCCTACGCAGTCAACCTGCTGTCGGCCATCTGTACGGCGTTCACAGCACTCTTTATCTGTTGGAGCACGAGCATCCTGGCGCGGCTGGCCACGGTGGAGCGCGGCGAGGACCCGGTCGGCGGTCAGGCCCTGGCGGTCGTCGGCGCGGGCCTGGTGGCCGGTCTGGTCACGGCCTTCACCTCTTCGATTTGGTTTTCGGCGGTGGAAGGCGAGGTGTACGCCATGTCCACCTTTTTTACGGCCATGACGCTGTGGGCGACCCTGAAATGGTATAACCTGCCCGACACGGCGGAGGCGGACCGCTGGCTGGTGTTCGCCATCTACGCCACGGCGCTGTCCATCGGTGTGCACTTACTGAGCCTGCTCACCTTTCCGGCGCTGGCGATGTTCTATTATTTCAAAAAATCAAAGAACCGCACCGTTGGCGGTACGTTCATCGCCGCCATTATCGGCATGCTGTTCATCGTGGTGATCCAGAAGATCATTATTGCCGGCATTCCGGGCACCTGGTCCAGCTTCGACAAGCTGCTGGTCAACAGTTTCGGCCTGCCCTTCTTTTCGGGTCTGGTTCCGGTGTTTCTGCTCTTTGGCGGGGGCATCTGGTTTGGTTTGCGTCATGCGCGACGTACCAACAACGGACTGCTGCAGCGCATCGTGGTAGCCCTGGGCGTCACCATGATCGCCTACATGTGCTACGGTACGGTGATCATCCGGGCGAATGCCAACCCGCCGATCAATATGAACGATCCCTCCGATCCGATGCGGCTGCTGCCTTACCTCAACCGCGAACAGTACGGCGAACGCCCCCTGCTGATGGGACCGAACTTCGATGCGCAGCCGATAGACGCGGAAGCCACAGAGCGCTACGGCCGCCTGGGCGATCAGTACGCCATCGTGGACGAGAAACTGGATTACCGCTACTCGCCCAGCGATCAGCTGCCGTTCCCGCGCATGGGCGACGGCTCGCAGGGCCGTCCGCGGCTGTACCGGCAGTGGATCGAGAAGCCTTCGGGCGAACCCACCGTGGGCGACAACTTCGAATTTTTCTGGAAATACCAGCTCGGCTGGATGTACGGACGCTACTTCATGTGGAATTTTTCGGGTCGCCAGAACGGGGAGCAGGGCTACTATGCCTGGGATCCCAGCTCCGGCAACTGGATTTCCGGATTTAGTTTTCTGGACGAAAGCCGCATCGGTAACCAGCGCGAACTGCCGGATTTTCAAAAAAACAGCCAGGCGACGAATAAATACTACCTGATTCCGGTGCTCCTCGGGCTGCTGGGCATGTTTTTTCACTACTTCCAGTCGCGGACCAACACGCAGACGTCCAACCGCCTGCTGCGAATAGGCGGCGGACTGGCGCTGCTGGCCCTGGTGCTGAAGGCCTTCATGAACCTGGCCAATTTCGACGCCTATTTCCTGCTGTTCGTGCTGGCGGCCGGCGCTTTCCTGTTCCTGTTCATGGATGCGATAAAGCGCTCCCCCGAATTTGCGGCCATTCTGGTCCTGTTCGTCATCACGGGTATTGGCATCATCGTCTATTCCAACCAGCCGCCCAACGAGCCGCGCGAACGCGACTACGTGCTGGCTGGTTCGTTTTTCACCTTCGCCATCTGGATCGGCATGAGCGTGATGGCCATGTATAAGATGTTCAGCGAACGGCTCAACCTGGCGTCGATCGCCGCGCCGGCGGCGACCATCCTGGCGCTCAGCGCGCCGCTGCTGATGGTCACCCAAAACTGGGACGACCACAGCCGCTCCAGCCACTACGCCAGCCGCGACTACGCCAGTAATTTCTTGGAAAGCTGCGCGCCCAACGCTATTATTTTTACCTACGGCGACAACGACACCTATCCGCTCTGGTACTGCCAGGAGGTGGAGAATATCCGCACGGACGTACGGGTGGTTAACCTGTCGCTCATCGCGGTGGACTGGTACATCGCCCAGCTGCGCCGGACGGTCAATAACTCGCCGGCCATTGCCATGACCGTTCCGCAAGCCCAGATCAACGGTTTCAAGCGGGTGCAAACGCCCTTTTATACCGAGGGAACGGAACGCGAAATGACCATTCAACAGGTGATGAAATTCCTGTCCGAAGACCATAAAATGCAATCGCAGGGCGGCCGGGACTTCGATACTTACTTGCCGACGCGCCGCATCGCCATTCCGGTGAACCGCGCCGATGCCATCGCCAGCGGGGCCGCTATGGAAGGGGATACGAACATGATCGATACGCTGCACATCAACCTGGGCGA
>JBKJKS010000443.1:0-3627 GCA_046597295.1 Saprospiraceae bacterium | reverse complement strand
AGAGAAGCAACAGGAAGCGCACAGTATGATCGTCAGGTTCGGCTGGTAAGATAAGGCAAGCGCCAGATTGGCGCCACCACAATACGATAACTACCGGACATATAACCATAACTGCCGGGAATAATCTGATAACTACCGGAGACAGTTATCGGCGAAATGGGGACAGTTATAAGCTGCGGGGCGAAGGTTATAAGATCAGGCCGTTTCGGGTGAACATTAATGGCGTGATTTGAGCATCGTTTTAGTCATCGCAGGATAGCCAAGCACCTGACCCCTTTGCTGCATCCTTAGGTAACTGGAATAATTACCCACCCTCCCAAACAACTTCTTCCTGATGGCTGCACCAAACCCCGTGCAGTCATTTTTTTTGCCCGCCGGCAGCCCGGCAACGTGCCCTCCCTGCCCGCGCAGCCGGCCGGACGAACCGCAGCCTCACGAAATGGCACAAGATTTGAAACAGGCGTATTATTGCGCCGCAAGCGCTTGCTTGCCATCATCCTGTCTCACTGCCGAAAGGTAACCGGTCCGGTTTACGATCAGAAAACAAACCCGCCGGTTTATAACACTTTAATCTCATGACTGCTCCACAATTACATTTACCCGGTAACGGGCCCACCCTGGCCGAAGAACACGTCGAACTGTTCCAGAATTCCCCCAATCCCTTCGTTGAAATGACCCAGCTGCGTTTTCGGCTGCCCGCCGCCACGGACGTGGTGGTTCGCCTGTTCGATAACAAAGGCCGCGAAGTGATCACCAAAAAAGGCAGCTACGAACCCGGGGAACACTACCTCGTGCTGCACCGCGCCGATCTGCGGGAAGCGGGGCTGCATACCTACCGCCTGGAGACCATGTTCGGAACCATCACCCGCAAACTGATGATGTATTAAAAGGAGGGCGGATTTTAATCCGTTCCATCTCAAAAAGCCGGGTCATGCCGCGGAACAAATTCCGCGCTTCAGGCAAAAGGCCGTTCGCAACCATTGCGAACGGCCTTTTTTTGCATCTTTTTTGCCCTTTTTCTGTTCTAAAAACAGGCCTTCCAAATTTAATTCCGCCAGGCCCCTTCAAATGGCACGATTTCCCTATTTTTTTCGGAAAAAATATTTCCCCGGTTTCCTAAAACGAAAACCGCTTCGTACTTTTGCCGCCGATTAGAAAAAATATTCTCCGCCCGTGGCCATGACAGCCTTTTATAAATATAGTTTCCTATTGATTTTCAGCCTGTTGAGCGTGGTTGCCCTGGCCCAGGAGGGCAGTGCACATGCGCCTCAACATCCCGCCACCAGCAGCCATGCGGCCTCCGGCGAGCAAGGCCCCTGCGGGGCGCCCCAGGTGGAAAAAGAAGGCGAATTCGACGCCGGCGACAACGCCGTGCACCACATTTCCAACAGCAACGCTTTTCACGTTTTCGGCAATACTTATTTCCACCTGCCGGTCATCCTCTATGCGCCCGGCCACGGCTGGACGCTGACGAACACTTCGGCTTTTCAGCCCCACCACCATGCCAACGGCACCGTCGCCAAAGACGGGTACGTACTGGTGCACGGCAACGTCCTGCGCATTCAGGATCCCGCTTTTCCGAAAGGCGAAGTAGCCCTGCAGGGAGAGCCGACCAGCGAAATGACCAAGACCGCCAAAGGCAAGGACAAGGAGATTTACCACGTCGGCGCCAACGGCGTTTGCTACACCCTCGATGAGAAGACCACCTTCGACGGCGGCCTGATGGGTGGCGGCGTGACCAGTTTCTACGATTACAGCATCACGACCAACGTGTTCACTATGCTGCTGACCGCCTTGCTGCTCTTCCTGTTGTTCCGCTCCGCGGCCACGGCCGCCACCCGCCGGCAGGGCGAAGCGCCGCGGGGACTGCAGAATTTCCTGGAGCCGCTGATTACTTTTATCCGCGACGAAGTCGCCAAGCCGAACATCGGACCGAAGTACGAAAAGTACATGCCCTATTTGCTGTCGGCCTTTTTCTTTATTCTCGGCCTCAACCTGATCGGACAAATTCCCTTCTTCCCGGGCAGCGCCAACGTGACGGGCAACATATCGGTGACCATCATCCTGGCGATCATCACCTTCCTGATCACCAACCTGAGCGCCAACCGGAATTACTGGGAACACATCGTGTGGATGCCGGGCGTACCCGCCGTGCTTAAAGTACTGCTGATCACGCCAATCGAGATCCTGGGCGTTTTCCTGAAGCCGATCACCCTGCTGCTGCGATTGTTCGCCAACATTTCGGCCGGTCACATCGTGATCCTGAGTTTCGTGAGCCTGATCTTCATCATCGGCAAAGCCGGCACGAGCGTCGGTGGCAGCATCGGCGGCATTATCATGTCGGTGCCGCTTACGCTGTTCATGATGGCCCTGGAACTGCTGGTTGCTTTTCTGCAGGCCTATATATTTACCATGCTGTCCGCAACCTACATCGGTTCGGCCATCGAGGAGCATCACCACGCCGACGAAAAACATTGATATTTTGGGTTTAGAGGGGTTTAGAAGGTTTAGAGGGGTTTAGTTTTTGATTGTGGATACTTTAAAATTGACCTTCGTCCGAAACCTCTTTGCTTTGACTATTTAGATTATTGACTTCCAACCCTTCTGAACCCCTCTAATTTTCTAAACCCGTCTAAACCCCCTAAACCCCTCTAAACCAACCAACCCGTAATTCATCATTCATCATTCATAATTAACTTATTATGTACGCAGCAATTGGCGCCGGTTTGGCAGTAATTGGTATTGGTATCGGCATCGGTAACATCGGTGGCAAAGCGATGGAAGGCATCGCCCGTCAGCCGGAAGCACTGGGTGATATCCGCGCCAACATGATCCTGATGGCTGCCCTCGTCGAGGGCGCCGGTCTGATCGCCATGATCCTTTCGTTCTTTGTGGGCGGTTAATTCAACCGTTCCGGACAAAGGTTACGGACAATGAAACCCGGGTCGAGTGTGCGCGACGGTTGGTCTGCTCTGCGACCCGGAATTTTTGAAGTAGCAAATGTGGCTAATGCGTGCAATGTGGCCACATTCAACATATTGACCACATTAATTTTATTCCTATGTTATTCCTGGCAGATTTCAACGTGATCAAACCCGAACCGGGCCTGCTCCTGTGGACCGTGATCATCTTCGTACTTTTCTGGTACCTGATGAGCCGTTACGCTTTCAAGCCCATCGGCGCGGCGCTCAAGCAGCGCGAGACGGACATTCAGTCTGCCCTCGATGAAGCCAAGAAAGCCCGCTTCGAAATGTCAAATCTGGTGGCCCAGAATGAAAAACTACTCGCGGAAGCCCGGGAGGAGCGTACGCAGATGCTGAAAGAGGCCAAGGAAGCCAAAGAGCAGATCATCGCCGAAGCCAAGGAGCGCGCCAATGCCGAATACAAGCGTAAAGTGGAAAGCGCTATCCAGGACATTGAAAATCAAAAGAATGCCGCCATGGTGGATCTGAAAAACAAATCCGGTCAACTGGCCATCGAGATCGCGGAGAAAGTGCTGCGCAAGGAACTGGCCGACCCTGCCCAGCAGGAAGCCTTCGCCAAAAGCCTCGCCGACGGAATCACGTTAAATTAGGAGTCAGGAGTCAGGAATCAGGTTATGCGTGTACTGCGACTCGGTGTCTAACT
>JBKJKS010000075.1:0-2926 GCA_046597295.1 Saprospiraceae bacterium | reverse complement strand
GGATGAGAATATCCATAATCTCCATGGGTATAGCCCCCAAGAGCGGCTCGCTGTCGCCCGGCAGCACTACGGCTTCGACCACCGCACGGCGATTATCGAAACGCAGATCTACTGGTCCGACCACTTCGAAACTCACCTCGGTGCCATCAGCCAACTGATAGATACGCTGTTCCAGTACGGGCAGTTGGAGCTGGTTTTTAATGTGTTCGTTGATACAAAGATCATCGGCGCCGCTGTCGGCTATAAAAGTAAAGATAGCGCGGCGAATGTCCTTTTCCTCCAGCATTCCTTCTTTTGAAAGGATAATATCCCGTGTAGAAATCAGTTCAATGTCAGCATACACGCGTCCCATATCATTCCATGATTTATTGGTCGCTATTTTTCTTGGTGTAGGGGCGTATTGTGGCGAATACTCTTTGACTTTTATCATGGTTTATTCCCATTTGATGCAAGATATCAAACCTAAAAACTTTTTAAGCGTCTAGCTCCCCCGCAATCACGTTCATGCTCGACATCGTCAAAATCGCATCCGACAACATCGAGCCTTTGATCATTTCCGGGTAAGCCTGGTAAAAAATAAAGCAGGGCCGGCGAAAGTGCAGCCGGTAGGGCTGGCGACCGCCGTCGCTGACCAGATAGAAACCCAGCTCGCCATTACCGCCTTCCACGCAGTGGTAGACTTCGCCCTTCGGTATGGGCACCTCGCCCATCACCACTTTGAAATGGTAGATCAGGGCCTCCATTTTGGTGTACACGTCGGGCTTGTCCGGCAGATAGTAGTCCGGTACGTCGGCATGGTAGGGGCCTGCCGGCAAATTATTCAAGGCCTGGTTAATAATGCGCAGGCTCTGCCGGACCTCTTCCTGGCGCACCACGAACCGGTCGTAAGTGTCGCCCTGGACACCGACCGGAATATCGAACTCAAAATCTTCGTAGCTGCTGTAGGGCGTCATCACCCGCACGTCGTAGTCCACGCCGGCCGCCCGTAAATTAGGTCCGGTGAAACCATAGGCCAAAGCCCGCTCGGCACTGATGGGACCCGCGCCGATGCAGCGGTCCATGAATATGCGGTTGCGCTCGAGCATGCTGTTGAACTCCTCGAAGCGGGCTGGAAATCCCTTTAAAAAATCACGGAGTTTTTCAAAGAAGGCCGGCGTGAAATCACGTTCCATCCCGCCGATCCGCCCGATATTGGTGGTCAGGCGGGAGCCGCAGACTTCCTCGAACATTTCGTAAATCTTTTCGCGCTCCTGGAACATGTAGGTGAAGCCGGTCAACGCGCCCGTATCCACCCCGATCACCGTATCGCAGACCAGATGGTCGGCAATGCGGGCCAGCTCCATGACGATCACCCGCATGTACTGCGCGCGCTTGGGTATTTCGCAGTTGATCAGTTTTTCGACCGTCATGTGCCAGCCCATGTTATTGATGGGGGAGGAACAGTAGTTCATCCGGTCGGTGAGCGGCGTAATCTGGTAAAACGGCCGGTGTTCGGCTATTTTCTCAAAAGCCCGGTGGATATACCCAATGGTCGGCTCGGACGAGTGGATGCGTTCCCCGTTCATTTTCAACACGTTCTGGAACACCCCGTGCGTAGCCGGGTGGGTCGGGCCGAGGTTGAGGGTGGCCAGTTCGCCATCCAGATTATCCAGGGAAGAGAAATATGATTGGACTTGCATGGAAGTTAGTGATTATGGTCGTACAAAAGGTTTTCCACCTCAGTTTTGAGGGGACTTAAATGCCTGGTAACAATACTCCAGACAGTTGTAATATCAACGGCATCATACGCGTGCACCAGGCGATTGCGGTGGGCAATAATTTTTGCGGCATGCTCGATCTTCAAACTGGCATCACTTTGTTTTGCCTTATTTAAAGCCTCACCAACTGTAATTAAAAGCCGTTCGGATGCCCAGCGAACAGCAATATCCCGCTCGAAATCAGGCAGATTCTGAATGCCAACAGTTATCATTTCTATGTTACCAATGGCTTCCAAAATATCAGACAAGTACTTCTTCGTGCTTTCGTTCATAAAAAAGTTGTCGGGTAGATTCTACTGACTTTCGGAGGTAAGGATTGCGGATAGGATGCGTTGAAATCATATCAACTTTCCTCCCGAAAAGCATTTCCAGATCATCCCAAAGATTCATAATGTCCGTTCCTAAATCAGCCGGATCACCCGAACGGTCAAAAAATATCTGCACATCCACATCACTTTTTTCCACATCGAAATCATCGGTCAAAATTGATCCAAACAGATATAGCCGCTCTATCGGATAGCGGCGACACAGCTCCAGGAGCGGCGCTCTGTATGGTTCGAAAAACTTTTCACCGGTTGTCATAATTAGTACATGTGCCGAAGTTGAGCGGCCGTAAAAGTCTGGCCACTGCTGGTTTCGTCGCTGCGGATCATCGGAATGGGGCAGTAGTACACAAATGGCTTCCGGTTGACAGCCGGACCCGGTATCACTGCATTGAATACGTTGATGCTGTCTGATAAAACCTCGAAATCTTCCATCCTTTGTACATTTAAACCACAGGAATATAAAAATTCAAGATCGTAAATGCCTGGTCGGAGGGAACACCGGAAATGCCCTTCCATGTTAGTTACAGTGCCACTGATAAACTTTCCATGCTGGCTTACTTTAAGGGTTGCTCCAACCAGCAGTTCCTGAAGGTCATCAGTTACCGTTCCTTGTAAAATAACCGTCTGGCCCTCTACCAAACAGGCAGCCAACAAAAAGGGCAGTATTGTAAGAAGCACTTTATTCATCGCTGTTCAATTGAAACCGGTTAATCAAATTCCTGCCCTTCATGTCCCTGCCGCCCGAACGCCCGGTCGTCCTTATCCGTCCGCGTACCATCCTCGAGGCGGTACTCCTTGCGCATGGGGAACACCTCCATATCGTCTACATTCAGGATACGGCGC